>JAESQU010000133.1 GCA_016764995.1 SAR324 cluster bacterium
AAGCAATAATTGCTGTGGTAGCAATGATGACCCCAATGGCCAAAATATGAAATATTAATAGAGTCATTCCATCCATCGTCAAACTCTGGTTAGGATATGCAGATAAGTAAGATTAAGTATGGAATAATGAATATGGATTAGTATGTGTCTCACTTGGTTTCCTATAAGTGGTTTAGGATAACCCAATATATACCACGATTCGGGGGTGTTTTACAAGAAGTTGGGAAGGTTGTGGAGGGTGTCTGACTATGAAGAATTAGTGGGGGTACTGTGCAAGTTCTGGAGCCTCACACACTTCACGCACGCACGCACGCACGAGGGAAAATGGATTTCTTATTGAATTTTTTTATATTTAATCATAAAGATAGAAAATAGATTATTTGGTGGTAATTTTGGTGGTAAATTTAGTTAAATTGTAAATTTCTTCAATGATATCAGCACATGTGGCAGACTCCCCCTCCGCCAGAGAACTTTTCTTTACATACCAGAATTAGCCCTTTTAACAATCCCCAATTAAATACAATACACGGATAATACACGTTTTTTTGACTGTATTGACCACTATTTAACTGTATCAGCTTTTTATCCTTCCATAATTAACCGCATGCTACCGTGATTATTTGCTGGTAATATTACCAGTAAAAATAGAATAAGCCTTTCCCAAAAACCTGTTGCAAGCAAATTTGAGGGGTAATTATGCAAAAGAACAAACTCACTGAACTAACAATCAAGCAAGCAAAACCAAGAGAAAAAGAGTATAAAATTTCTGATGGCGGAGGCTTGTATCTTTTAGTCCATCCAAGAGGATCAAAATACTGGAGGTTTGACTTCCGTTTTTTTGGAAAACAAAAATCTTCTTCTTTTGGAGTTTGGCCAGAAATATCATTAGCTGATGCACGGATTACACGGAGTGAGGCACGGAAGAAAATCAAGGATGGAATCAATCCGATTGAGGAAAAAAAAGAATACCGGCGGGCTATGCGTGAAATGATGGAAAAAGTCGAGTATGAGGAAAAACTAATCCTCACCACTTTTGAAAAAGTTGCGCTTGAGTGGTATCGCCGCCAAGATTCAGACTGGACAGAAAAACATAGTGCAGACGTATTAAATTCACTGAGTGTTTACGTTTTTCCAGATATTGGTAGTAGGCCGATTAGGGACATAACAAAGCAGGATGTGATTGCAACCTTAAGAAAAATAGAAGCTGACGGCAAGCATGAGACTTGCTACCGAATCCATCAAAGAATTGAGGCTATTTTTGACTATGCCGAGGTAGAGGAACATTGCACTAGGAACCCTGCACAAGGGGTTACGGAGGGTGTTCACGAAGCCACAACCGAAGTCACACGCCTCAATCACTCCTAAGGAATTTCCTGAACTTCTGCATAAAATAGCTGATGATGTTTCCGCTTTTCCACCCACAAAACTTGCAATGAGGTTTATGATTCTGACCTTTGCGAGAACAAAGGAACTAAGATTTGCAGAGTGGAAAGAGTTTAATCTTGATTGCGTAGAGCCGCTTTGGACTGTTCCTGCGGAAAATATGAAAATGAGAAAAACCCACCATGTACCGCTTGCACCGCAAGCCGTGAAAATATTAGATGAAATGAGACAATTTAGCGGACCTGATGGATATTTATTTCCACAAATACGGAACCCCAAAAAAACCATTTCAGAAAATGATTTGCTATATTATTTATACCGCTTGGGCTATCACAGCCGCCATACAGTTCACGGATTCAGATCATTAGCAGATACAATACTCAATGAAAGCAGGAAATGGTATCCAGACGTGATTGAATTGCAGTTAGCACACCAAGAGGGCAACAAAGTAAGGAGGGCTTACAACAGGGCTGAACACCTTGACGAACGCCGTAAAATGATGCTCTGGTGGGCTAATTATGTAGATTCTCTAATGATACCGGCTGATGTGATAGACTTGATTACTGAACGAAAAAGGAGGGCTTGATGGACAACTCAAAATTGAGTCCATAAAACCACTGACCGATGACCAAAGAAATTTAATCAGAATACTCAAATCCGATCTGCTGGATTATTTCCATGATCAAAAATGATTGACGAACATTTTAGCAAAGCTGAGGAATAAGCCGAGCAAGACGCTTTCCAGAATGCAAGAAATATATTATTTCCGGAAATTGAAATTTCAGATTCGGAACTTAAAACTTTGCGCATGATCTTCAGGAAAACAAAGGAGAATGACTCACACCTCCACAACTGCGAAGATGCAGCACAAGCGGAACGATTTAGACAATTCCTGATACACTGGCTATCTGAAGGATACGCCGCACTTGTTGTGAGAGAAACCCAGGTCAACACTTTCTCTGAAGGACACATCTTAACCTAAGTCTGCAATCACTGGTGCACCGCACTAACTCAACTTTCCGACAAAACTAATCTATTTCTTTCATACCCTAAAGGGTATGTAGAAATATAATTCCGTAGCATACTTCTAAAAGCTGGTTGTGTGTAATAACTTAAAACAACCCTGAGAGATTCGAGAAGCCCTTACAACGAAAGGAAATAAGTTTTGTAAGAATACTATCTATTTATTACAATATTGTCTGAGGGATGAGGCTAATGATGTTTTGAGGTTTGAGTTTGGAAAAATCTATTTTTTTATATATTTCCCTTTCACAAATTTTCCAAGTATGTTTCCGTTTTTATCATAAAGTGTAGCATCCCATGTATAGCGCTTGAATTGGCCTACTAATTTTCTTCCATCATAATAATGCATTGTTCCATCACCATAAGGTACCCCATTTGTGTATGAACCAACATAACCCTTATCTTTTGGTTGTATTTCTCCTTTACCAATGGTTTTCCACAATAAACCAGAAGTTATTCTATATCGATATACTTTCTCATTAGCATCGGACTTTCCAAACAGAGGGGAAGAAAGAAAAATGAGGGAGAGGATGATGAGTATATGTTTCATTGGTTTGCTAATTGGTTGTTTTAGTAGAACCCAATATATCATCAATCGGTTTGTTTTACAAGTATGTGGGGATTTTACTTGGAGGGTGTCTGACTGTGAAGAAATTGTAGGACAGTTACCATCACTATCATTAATACCTCAATTCTCCACAACCATATATCAATCCGGTTCACGCATGGCACTTGAAAGAGATTTTAGAATTGGATTTGTAAAATACGTAATTAATCTCCTTTTACCAACTTTCAAATCTGCAGAAGCAAGCATACCGGGTGTTAGATCAAAATCTTCCGGTAAGCCCATAATTTCAGCATCTTCTACCTTGACGCGCCCCCGATAAAAAGCACCGGATTGTCCCTGAAGTGATTCTTGTACCGTATCATCTGATACAAAGATAAGGGTTCCCTGCAGGTCCCCAAATTGCTGAAATGGAAGCGCATCCAGCTTGATCGAAACAGGATCGCCTGTATAAACATCACTCACATCTTTGGGATCTATATCAATTTCCAGCACAAGTGGTAATCCGGAGCGAACCAGTGTTACAATCGCTTGACCTTTATTAAGCAGAGAGGACATACGAGTTGAAAAATTGCCCCTCTGCATAATCAACTTCTGCGTTATTTCGACTAACCGCAATTAAAATAACGAAGTAAAACTCTATTCAGTTTAGCAATTTTGGTGTTTCCAAATGATCAACCATTTCGTCCAGAGCCTTTGCGAAAACATGAGTCGCATAATCAACCTTTGTTTCGTCGTCTATCAAACGATGCTCTAATGAGTCCATCAATTCTCTGATGGTTCTGGAGACTTGCATCTCAAATTGATTACTGAGATCCGCACCAACTGCATAAGTGAAATTTTCTATTTTTTCTTCTGTTTGTGTCATTTGTTTTGCCATTTTCATATACCGGTTAAGGATTAAAACTTAAATCAAGTTTGTCTCTCACAGTAAGGTTTCAGGAGATTTGCATTAAACTATTGCTCAAGGTGTTAAATTTGCTTGAACTGAGAAGAGTATTTTAGCAACTCTTCAATCTGCTCAATACATCGGCAGAATTGTGGAAAAACTTGAGTGAATTTCGAAAGACAAAAAACTTTTTATGGCCAGCAAAATAATACTGTGCAAAAAAATAATTATAAAAATGCGAAAATTAATTCTTTCTTCTTTCAAAACGGCAGGTATATTTTTATTTTTTTTGAGCGCCGCATGTTCAGTAGAGGCACAAGAATATGCGACCGACCGCTTGTTCATGAAGGAGTTTAAAAAAACTAAGTGCCTCAGTCTGACCGAAGATAAGATAAAAAACATGAAAATTATCCGTGTTATTACCCTTGAACAAGAAGCCCTACTGAACCAAAACGTTTGGTCAAAATTACGACTGAATCTCCCTCTGAGTCCAGGCGAAAAGAAACATCTGCGGAAACTAAAACAAAAAGGTGTGTACAGCAATAAATTGAGTTCAAAAAATATCTGGGCCGGAAAAGCCGCAAAATTCAATGCGCTCCGACTTAAGTGTAAATAAACAAATTTTGCTGATCTGTCTTGCATTTCCCACCGTTTCTCCTGAAAATGCTTTGATGTAATTTTTCGTTTCATTGATTGTAAAACGAAAAAAAATTCTTTGTTTTCAGACGTCGTTGCTCCTCATACACTTTTTCTGGATAGTACATGGCTTTACAAACGCCTTTGAGTTGGCTGCAAGATTTTGTTGAACTCAGCATGACGCCCGACGCACTTGCAGAACGCCTGACTACTGCCGGACTTGAGGTTGAAGTAATTGAAAAAATTGGTGAAAATTGGGGCGAATATTGTGTTGTTGGGCAAATCAGCAAAATAAGCAAACATCCAAACGCAGATACGTTGAATTTAGTGGATGTTGAATTTGGCGCAGACAAACCCATTACACTTGTAACCGGTGCGCCAAATATAAAGGAAATGGCAGAAAATTTTCCGGAACCGCCGCCTAAAGTTGCTTTGGCGCTTTCAGGCGCTTTGCTGATTGATGCGTACCACGAAGATCGGCCGCTGAAAAAACTCAAATCCGCAAAAATTCGCGGTATTGCTTCGGAAGGAATGCTCTGCTCTGAGTTGGAATTGGGCTTGAGTGAAGAGCATGAAGGAATCCTGATCCTTCCTGAAGATGCACCTGTCGGCAAATTACTCAATGAATATTTAGGTGACACCACCCTGCATTTTGATATAAAAGGCGGATTCAGTCATCTACTTTCGATGCTCGGTGTTGCCCGTGAAATTTCGGCACTGACCGGAAAGAAACTGGACAAAAGTGTTTTTCCGGAAATTTCAAAGCTTGAAGTTTCAGCACATCCTCCATTTGTTGAATTGGAAATCAGGGATGCTGATATCTGCCCACGATATTCTGCATTGTTAATCCAAAATGTTAAAATTGGACCATCGCCGTTTTGGATACAGCAACGGTTGCTGCGGATAGGAATGCGTCCAATCAACAACATTGTGGATATCACCAACTATGTGATGCTGGAATTGGGACAGCCTTTACACGCTTTTGACCACGATAAACTGATTGAACGGGCTAATGGAAAAACCCCAAAAATAATTGTGAGACGTGCCAAAAAAGGTGAAACATTGCTCACACTCGACAACGTGGATCGTGAATTGGATGATGAGATGCTGATGATTACAGACCATTCCGGACTGATTGCAATCGCCGGAGTAATGGGCGGAGGAGATTCAGAAGTCACTGAATCTACAACAAATATTTTGCTGGAATCCGCAAATTTTGAATTCCTTAATAATCGACGTACCTCGCAAGTGTTAAAATTACGAACCGAGGCCAGCGAAAGGTTCGGAAAACAAGTTGATCCGGAAGGCACTTTGCCGGCTGCCTTGCGAGCTGCGGAATTGATGGTTGAACATGCTTCCGGAACGCTTGAGAAAATTGCCGGAGACTTGTATCCAAAACCAAAAGAAAATATTTCCCTGGAACTTGATCCGGACTATGTGGAACATATTTTGGGAATAAAAATTCCAATCGAACAAATTACGGAAATTTTGACTTCCCTGGAATTTAAAGTTACGGGAAAAAATATTTTAAAAATTATAGTCCCCAGTCACCGGATGGATATTAGCATTCCCGCAGATCTAGTTGAAGAAATTGTCAGGGTTTACGGATATGAAAATCTTCCTTCAACTCTGCTCAATGACGTACTTCCTCCACAAAATGTAAATCAAAAACTGGCCGGAACAGAACGAGTCCGGGATATTCTCGTGGCTTCCGGAATGGACGAAATTATCACTTATTCCATGATGAATCCCATGGATGAGGCGCGTTTGCGTATCGAAAATGACATTGATCTAAATAAATTTGTGCCTTTAAAAAATCCACTTTCGCAGGAGAGAAGTCACTTACGTCGTTCTCTGTTGCCTGGAGCAATAATGACTGCTCGCAACAATTTACGTTTTTTGGCAAAAGTTGTCACCTTTGAAGTTGGCAGTGTGTTTCATCCTCATCCAAAAAACAAACTTCCTGATGAACCGCAACGTCTGTCATTACTAATGAGCGGCCACAGAGATACTCAATCCTGGCTGAAACAAGCGGAAGGTGACTATGATTTTTTCGATCTGAAAGGTGTTTTGGAGCAATTTTTAAATGCTTTGCACCTTGAAGGAGTTGAGTGGAAAAAATCGAGGGAATTACCATGCCATCCCGGTCGTTGTGCACAGATATTAGTTAATGGAAAAGTTTTGGGATTTGCAGGAGAATTACATCCAAAAGTCCGGAATTCGTTTGAACTTCCGGAACAAGCCGTTTGTGTCGCAGAACTGGATTTAGACTTGATTATCAAACTTGCGGTTGAAGATCACCAAATGGAATTTATTTCCAACTTCACTCCAATTTTTGAAGACCTGGCATTTGTGCTGGATTCCAGTTTGCCGGTAGAGTCTGTCACACCAATCATTCTTCAAACAGGAAAACCGCTGCTGCGCAAGGCTACACTCTTTGATGTTTATGAAGGCGAACAGGTGGATGAAGGAAAACGGAGT
>JAESQU010000134.1 GCA_016764995.1 SAR324 cluster bacterium
GCCCCTGGAACGACGATAATAACATTCTCGCTGGTTTCCTCGTTGACTACGATGGAAGCCGCTCCTGTGGCCATATCAGCAATTTCCCAGACATATTCGGAGTTGATGCCTTCATCCGCATAGAGTTTCATAGCCATTTCACCAAACGTGTCTTTGCCGATTTTGGTGATGAAAATTGTTTCGGCACCAGCTCTGCGTGTTGCTACGGCCTGGTTTGAACCCTTTCCTCCGGGACCAAGTTTGAATGAGTTTCCGATGAAGGTTTCGCCTTTGAGGGGCATCCTGTCTGTCCGGAATGTAAGGTCCGCCACAAAAATTCCAAGAATCGAAATTGGTTTTGTCATTAGTTTCCTTCTGCAAAAAATTATGATTAAGTCTATTTTCAAAATATCGTCAGCGTAACAGGCTAAACTTTGCCGCTGAAAATGGAAAGACAGAAAAGTTAACAGCCGCTTACAGCCCGAGTCACTAAATGAGTGAAAAGTTTGTGTACAAGCTAAACTGCTCTATAACTAACTGATATTAAAAACAAGTATTAAACAAGAATGACTTCTGACTTCGGGGTTATGAAATAGCCTTGCGGCTTGTCATGAAAATTGCATAGTTGATCATAAATTATCCTATTATTTTAGTAACTTGTTAAATCAAACTTGTTTCAAAGTTCTCACTCATTTTCTCGTTCGGCCATAATTCAATGGGGGAAATGTGGGGGAGATAAATTTTGACAAACGTCTTTTTAATCAAGTCAGGAGTATTGAATGCCTAGACAGACCCGACACAGCACTGAGTTCAGCGGTGTATATTTTGTGAAACTTGCCAATGAAAATAAGTCCTTTTTTATCCGTTACAAACGACATGGAAAAAGTGTTGAAGAAAGGGCGGGACGCAGTAATGAAGGCTGGAACACGGAAAAAGCATGGCATTTACGGACTGAAAGAATGTCAGGAATTAAATTTCCGGCTGGAGAACTTCAGCATGGAAGTGACTTGAACGCAGGACTGCGCTGGACATTTTCGAAAATATTTGAAAAGTATCTGCGTCTCCGTCCTGACCTGAAAGGGCGTGAAAATGACATTTACCGCTTCAGGAACTACCTTGAAATTGATTTTGCTGACATTGCTCCGGAAGAAGTTTCTCATGGCGATGTAGAGCGTTTCAGGCACAATCTGCAAAATAAAGGCTTAAAACCGGCAACTGTACGTCATGTGCTGGAGCTTTTGCGGCGTCTCGCTAACTTTGCGGTCAAGAAGAATTACTGTCATGGACTGAGTTTTAAGCTTGAAATGCCGAAAGTGGAAAATCAAAAAACCGAAAATTTATCCCAGGATCAGTTACAGAAGCTTTTGCGGGTTTTGGATGAAGATCCTGATTTGCAGGTCAGGAATCTAGTGCGGATGGCGCTCTATACCGGAATGAGACGCGGTGAACTGTTTGAACTATGCTGGACTGATATTGATTTTTATAACAAAATAATTACAGTCAGATCCAGCAAAAACGGTCGACATCCAACTATTCCGCTGAATGAAATGGCTGAAAATGTTTTGACCGCACATGCTCAATCGGAAACCAAAAGTAATTTTGTTTTTCCTGGACGTGGTGGAAAAAAACGTACAGAGTGCAAACGGCCGTTGCTTAGAATCAGGAAAAAAGCAGGACTTCCGGAAGATTTTAGATTTCTACAGGGTTTGAGACACGTCTATGCTTCCATGTTAGTTTCAAGCGGAAAGGTTGATCTTGAGACATTGCAGTCACTTTTGACCCAGAAATCGCCGCTGATGACACAGCGTTATGCGCATTTGCTGGATCAGGCTGTAGATTTTACGGATACCGAAATAGCCACGGATTCTACTGATAGCGAAATAGCCACGAATGAAACTGAAACCGAAATAGCCACGGATTACACGGATACGGAAATAGCCACGGATTTTACGGATACAGAACCAAACAAAGAAGTGCCGGAAACAGTTGTAGCCACGGACTCCACTGATTCTGTGGAATTAGAAGAAATTCTGGAAACTGAGTCGGAGAGTAAAACGCCTGAACTAAGTCAACTGGTCAAACAGAATTATTCAGCAGTTACAGCTGAAGATAGAGAGCTCGGTAAAACTTCAACAACAAAAATTCCGCAAGTTGAAAACAAAAATAAACAGAAGATTCGACCATCGCTCTCAGACTTGAAAAACGATTTAAGGTCTTTATCCGAACTAATTCAAGCCGCGCCCCAAAGGTCTAAAATTTTTACTCCTAAACGGAATCAAAGCTAAAGGTTTTGTTTGAAAATTATTGATTAAAGTCCCACAAAATTCTGCTGAATAAAACTTGCCAGTTGAAGAACACTTGTTAGAGTGTTTTGAAAACAATTTTCGAATTTATCCTGCGGGAGTACCAAAGTTTGATTGTACTCAAAGAATGGCCAAGACTGGATGCGATGCTTCATGATTAGTTTAAAAAAAGCAGGTGAAATTCTTTGTGGTGCAAAAAAATGTTGATGTAATAAACGATAAATTCAATGAAGTGAAATCTGTTTTTGTAAAGAATCATGAGTGAAGACATCCGTTGGAAACAACGTTTTTCTAATTATCAAAAAGCTCTCGGACAGTTGCAAAAATTTGTTGATAAAGGCGCGTTGTCTGAACTTGAAGAGCAAGGATTGATTAAAGCGTTTGAATACACTTATGAACTTGCATGGAGCACCTTAAAGGATTTTCTGGAATTCCGCGGACAATCAGATCTTTTTGGTTCAAGAGACGCGATTCAAAAAGCATTTCAATTGAACCTGATTGAGGATGGTGAGGGGTGGATGGACATGCTGAAAAGCAGAAACAGAACATCACATTCTTACAATCAAGAGACAGCAAGAGAAATCAGCAACGCCGTCACAACGGTGTATTACGCACTTTTTCAAAAACTAAACAAAAAATTAGCAAACTTTGATTCCGGAACATGATCTCTGATGATAAGAAACTTTACGGACTTTCCCCGGAAATATTACAAAAAATTCGTCAAGTATTTGAGCGTTTTGAAGATATCGAGGAAGCTATTTTGTATGGTTCTCGCGCCAAAGGGAATCACAAGTCCGGCTCCGATATTGACCTGACTCTGAAAGGTGGTAAGCTTAATTTGAAAGTGTTAAACCGAATTAGCCTGGATCTGGATGATTTGTTTTTGCCCTATACTTTTGATATTTCTATTTTTCATCAGATCGATAATCCGGATTTAATTGAACATATTCAACGGGTAGGCGAAATTTTTTATAGCACAAACTGCCCAGTCGAAGGCGAGTAACAGGTTCAATAAGTCTAGTTTAAATATTATCTCTTAACCCTTAATTTTGAATTATAATGGTAGAATTTGAATTTGTAATGCCTCTTTTGGGAGGAGTTTTGATAGGAATTGCGTCAGCGATAATGCTGTTATTTAACGGAAGAATTACCGGAATTTCAGGAATTTTCGGAGGAATGTTTTTTAAACAGGGTGAGGAACGAAAATGGAGAACCTCCTTTGTCGCGGGTTTGATTGCGGGAGGAATTGGACTGCAATATTTGAATCCTGAATTTTTCACTAATACCTCCGGAAGAAGTTTATTGGTATTAGTTCTTGCGGGATTGCTCGTCGGCATCGGAACTCAGATAGGCAGTGGTTGTACAAGTGGCCACGGTGTTTGCGGAATTGGACGATTATCACCGCGCTCACTTGTAGCGACAATCGTGTTCGTGTTTGCCGGAATGGTTCTGGTAGCTATCATTCAACCATTTTATAACTGAGAGAGAATCATGGATAAAACTACTTTTGTTACTTTTTTCTCAGGCGTGTTGTTTTCAATCGGTCTTGGCATCAGCGGTATGACCCAACCCCAGAAGGTAATTGGCTTTCTCGATGTTTTTGGTGCATGGGATATAAGTCTTGCTTTCGTGATGGTTGGCGGCATCATCAGTTATCTTATCTTTCAATTGACTATCCAGAAACGATTTTCCACTCCGTTATTGGCAAAACAGTTTTACCTTCCCACCCAAAATGAAATTGATAAGAGATTAATTTTTGGCGCAGTATTGTTTGGAATCGGTTGGGGACTTGGCGGTTTTTGCCCCGGCCCGGCGATCACTTCTCTGGGTTCAGGTAGCTTAAGCACAATGGCTTTCGTGGTCTCAATGGGCTTTGGAATGTTGATAGCGGACAAAGTGATCTCCCAGATTTTTATTCCTTCTGTGATAAAAGCTGACTCCGTTGATTCAGCACAGAAATGATTATACGGATTGATCAGGAAAAGATTCAGCGAAATTATATTGTTTCAAATTATGAGGTTGACAATGGACGATAGTAACTGACAGCACGAGCAGCACCAAGTAACAACAACAAGTTCAAAGAAACAGAAATCCAGACAGCGGAAGAGTAATCTCCATTAAAGCTTTCCGACATTCCAAATACCGCCGGACCAATTGCGCTGGCAAAGACTTGAGCTCCCATAAAGGCTCCGCTGATTGCTCCCAGATGTTTGCGTCCGTAAAATCGCGGCCAGGCAACTATTGTAAGACAACCCCATACTCCGCCCTGCACCCCAAACCCTACAACTAACATAAGTCTGTACCAGAACGATTCTAAATTAAGTATGCCGAGACAGCCTACGGAAAGCCCGACTAGCAGGACCATCAGCAGATACTTCAGCGGCATCCGATCACTGGCCCAGCCTGCGACAAAGTGACTGATCACACTGATTACGGACATTGGCAGAAAAAGTTCATACGCTTCCATTCTTGACAATCCGGCTATTGCTCCGATTGAACTGATATGAAAGGTGAAGCCGGTAACGATCAAAGCTGCTGAGCATAAA
>JAESQU010000135.1 GCA_016764995.1 SAR324 cluster bacterium
TCAAAGGTCGTCTAGGAAACCCTGTTTATAAAATTGGTGAAAAATTAAGAGTTTCTGAGTTGTCACTCGAACTAATTAGGAAATTTTCTGTTTCAAGAAGCCAAGATTCTTCCCCATGGAAAAAGCAGGATCACATTGCAACAGCTACGATACACAAAGAAATTAGTTCACTTAAATCAATGCTAAATACTGCAGTACGTTATAACAAAATTGAAACAAATCCGATCAAGGATGCCTCCATGCCAAAGTTAAGGAATTCAAGAATGTTAAGTATTTCGCATGATGATTATTTGCATTTGTTGGAATGTGCTGATGAACATATTAAGCCTGTTTTGAAAATGGCTTATTATGAACCTATGAGAAAAGATGAGATTATACGATTGACATGGAAAGAAATTTGGCCTCCTTTCGCTCTTATTTATTGGCCATTAGGTTGTCATCCAGATATCACATATGATTTGGTCAATGATGTTCAAAATTGCGATTAAGATGGTAAAAAACTGAGTGTAAATCTACTTTCTTACTTAGTCCGTGCCAGTGGACTGAGAACAAATGCAAAACCAATCCCTAGTGTGATCGTGAGCCCGACTGAAGCCAGTGCTGGAGTTTGGCTGAGAAAGAGTAGTCCAAATGAAAGAAGTGTGGTGATGGCGGAGAGCAAAATGGCTAGAGCAGTTTCTTCGACGGCGTGTTGGCTTTCTGCAAAAAAAATCGTGTAATCAACACCAATTCCTAAAATCAGGAGCGAAGACACGATATTGAATAAGTTTAAGTTTTGACCGCTTAAAGACAAAATTGCAAAGGTCAAAAGAGTGGCTAAAGCCGGAGGCGCAAGTATTTGCAATGCTCTTCGTATGCGGTATTTCCATAGCAAGAATATAAAAATCACCCCATACGCAAGAGCGACAATACCCTCTGTCTCCTCCCGGTAAAGCGTGAACAAAGCTGAAATCCGCTCCACTTGATTAACATATTCTACTCCGGACATCTCTTCGAACAACGGAGCCAAAACTTCCGGATCGTGCTCTCTTCCCAGCATAATCAGAGAAACCTGCTCATGTCCGATTTGACCTAGCCATAGATGACGAAACGGTTTCGAGACAGGGCTTTCCAACCATTGTTTCACCGTGAAAGACAGCTCAGGATGATCAACATATCTGAGCAAACGGTTTCCGGATTCCGCTTCAAACCCAAGCGCTGTCAGCCCTTGCTGTATTGTTTCTGACTCGTCCAAAAAAATACCCCGGCTTAACATAAAATTTTCAGACTGTGTTTTGGCGGATGGTAATAAAGTAGCCAGAGACTGATAAAAAAAACGGTCGTTGGTGGCGGCAAAAGCTTGTAAGCGTTGCGTTGCATTTTCCTGACGTTGTAGTAGTTCTTCCTCCGTCACCCCCGCACAACAATGAAATGGCTCACATCCATCCCGCCAATCAAGTCATGGATTTTCTTGTCCTCCGTTTTCAATTCCAGAGAAAGGTGTTCAAGCGCACGGATGTCGTCGTCGTATTGTACCGTCCAAAGGCTCAATACGCATCCCACTCCCACAAGCACCATACCGAGCAAAATAGCAGGATGATGAGACGGTTTCCCCCAAAAGCATAAAAACCACTTGGCGGGTAGCAAAGTGATGGGTGGTGAAGCAAAATTTGGAGGTTTTCGCAAGAACAATGGAAACCAGCAAACGACCGTACCATAAGCCCCTAGCAGGCCTACTGAAGAAAAAACGGCAATTTGCTGCAATGCCGGAAACGGTGTCAGATAAAACCCTGCATAGCCCAGAATGCTAGTAATGACTCCCATTGTTATTGCGGGGAAAATAGCTCTCAAGCCAGCCCAAGCATTCCAGCTATCATTGGCCAAGCGATGTTTAACGAAATAATGGAAAGCGTAATCAATGCTCACTCCAATCAAACTCGCGCCAAAAACAAAAGTCAGTAAATGGAGCTTTGGAAACACGAAAGAACAAACGGTAAACGCCGCAAGAATACCCACAAATATTGGAAGTAGCCCCACAATAATTTGGCGAAAACCACGGAAGGTGATAATCATCAGAATTAAAATCCCAATCAACGATCCGAAACCAATGGTTGTGACTTCTTTTTGTGCCCTTAATGCACCTGCTGACGCAAAACGCAAAAATCCCGTATACCAAATCTTTGTTCCGGATGATACTGACTCAATTTCATCAATTGCGTCAGTGATATGATTAATCACTTGTGGTTGTTGACTTATGTTGAATGGGTCGTGCCGGAGAGTAACGTTGACCAGAATGTAACTCATCTCTCCTTCACGCACAGTCAACATTCCATCGATCACCTCCAACTTTCCCGGAGGCTGGGGGAGCGATTGTAAAAATGAGGGAAATAATAACAATGGGTCTTCGGATAGTAGTTGGGTGGTATAGAGCGGAAGCGGTGAGAATAACTGCTGTTGCAACCGGAGGAGCAGCGCTTGCGGTGCTTCTGATTGATTGAGTATATTTCGGATTTCCGCTGATATAATTTGGTAACGATATGGAAAATAAAAGTCATACCATGCTTTCCAGGTTTGCGGATTGACTTCCGATTGAACGTAGTTGAAATATCCGGATTGTCGAAATGTTTCTGCTAGCTCCAAGGCAGCTTTTCTAGCAGAAACTTCGTTTTTGTGTCCAATCAAAAAAAACAAATTCTGGCTAACTTGTTCGGAAAAACTCTCCACCGATTTTTGCAACAAAACCTCTTGTTCTAAAGAAGGGAGCAACGACATTAAATTCGTCTCAATTTGAATGCCTCGATGGAAAATCATCACACTTGCCATCAAAAAACCCATAACCAGGAAGAGCCAAAAAGGAGGTAGAATTCTCTGAAATGGGAAACTATTGGAAGAGCTTTTGTTCAGATTCGGAGAGGGGTTGGGAGGAGTAGCGTGCGTCATGAAATTCAATTTTTGTAAAATCGCCGTTCACTTCCTGAATCAAAAAAAAGCGTAATTGAGCAGGAAAACTTCCGGTAAGCTGCATATTTAGGATCAGATTTTTGAGCTGTCCTTTGGGGCTCAAGCCGACATTCCAATCATTTTCTCTTTTCAAAAATGAAAGGGTGAAATATTCTCGTAGTTCCTCAAATTTTCCAGAAAAAACCAATAGAAACGCCTTCAAATAGGCTTGAATTTGTGCTTTTGCACTGGCAGGCGTCTCAGAAATCCAATTTCCATCTTTACGTTGATAGTAACCGCTGGAAGTAATGAGGATTTCAGTATCAAAAGGGGATTCAATTTTCCAGTAAACACCGTATTCCGGAGCAGAAACAAAAAGCCCTTTGGTGACCAGACGGTGTATCAAAACACTTATTTTTTTTGTTTGAACAAAACGTGTACGAATACTCTGGAAACGTTCAAAACGGTCGCTCAGTTTTTTTAGTTCCAGAGGAAATGTGTTTTCCGGAATGGGATGATCGAAAACGTTTTCTGTGGCAAAAACTGACGTAGCGACACCAAACATCACCACAAAAAATACTATAAAAACAACTCGCATTCTTCGACCTTTTTCAGCAAAAACTTGGGTGACACAAAACACATTTCGTTGTTTTTCATGTCAACAGCCACTTGTGTAGTGTGACCTGTGGCGAGCTTTTCATCTGTTTTTGCATCAGAAATCCGATAGATTATTTTCAAACGATTCTCATATTCCTGAATTTTTGCGCTGACTTGAATCAACTGATTATAAAGCATTGGTTGGACATATTTGCAAGAAGTTTCAATAATCGGCCAACTGTATCCGGAAGCCTTCATTTGCAGCACATCATAATCAATGGACTGAAATAATTTAGTACGGACCACTTCGAAATATTTATAATAATGTCCGTGCCAAACATAGTGCATGGCATCCACGTCATGAAATGGTACTTGGATTTCGACTTCTGCTTTCAACTCAGTCCTCATACAACGCCCAAGCTTTTTCCGCAATCAGCGACTTAATTCGACGCAACGTCTGTTCTAAGGGACGATCATCTTCAATAAAATCACATTCACCACGAATCGCATCCAAAGTTTCCCGAATTTGTGGTGTCAAATGATGGTGTTCAAGGTCTCCGTTTCGTATGCGGATTTCCAAGCCTTGCGTGGCGGCCAGCAAAACCGCTCCAGCGACTTGTTCGGTCAATTCCAAGACTCGCAGGCAATCCCGTGCGGCAATGGTTCCCATGCTGACTTTGTCTTGATTGTGACACTCGGTCGAACGCGAAAAAACACTGGCTGGCATCGTGTTTTTTAAAGCTTCAGCAGTCCAGGCGGCAGTGCCGATTTCCATGGCTTTGAATCCGTGACTGATGCATAGCCGTTCTTCAGTGGCTCCAGACAAATTGGCAGGAAGCCCGCGATTATTTTTTGGATCCATCATAAACGCCATTTGTCGATCTAGCAAGTCTGCCACATTGGCCACCGCGTTTTTTAAGCCATCCATTGCAAAAGCGATATGACCTCCATAAAAATTGCCGCCGTGTAAAAAATCCTCCTGTTCTGCATCCACCAAGGGATTGTCGTTAGCACTGTTTAATTCTGTTTCAATCCATTCCTTCATCCACGGCAATGCATCCGCCAAAACACCTATCACATGTGGAGCACAGCGGAGTGAGTAACGGTCTTGCAAATGATCATCTAAAGCCTTTAAATCTCCGGAATGGTAGCCCAGATCCTCCCGGATGTATGTGGCAATCTGTGATTGTCCTGGATGGGGTTTGTATGCAAAAATGCGTGCGTCATAATGTGACTTGTTGCCCCGCAATACTTCTACCACCATCGCTGTAATTCTGCTGGCCAAGCGAGACAAATACTCCGCCCGTTGATAGGCAAAGCAGGCGATTGCAGTCATCACGGAAGTTCCGTTCATAACCGCCAAACCTTCTTTGGGCATCAGCGTCAAAGGTTGAATGTCCAACTCCTGAAAAACTTCCGAGGTTTGTCTGTGTCGGCCCTGATAAAAAACATCTCGCTCACCCATCAAAACCGCAGCCACGTAGGAAAGCGGTGTCAAGTCTCCACTTGCGCCTACTGAGCCTTCTTCCGGAATCACCGGAATAATTGAATGGTTGATCAATTCCCGTATCAAATCCAGCAAATCCATACGTACCCCAGAATTTCCGTAAGCCAAGGAATTCAGCCTCACCACCATTACTGCTTTTGCAAGCGGTTCAGGTAGAATTTCGCCCATCCCGCAACCGTGAAAACGAATTAATAATTTTGGTAGTTCCGACACCAGTTCCGGGGGAACGGCTTTGATTCCGGATTGTCCGTAGCCTGTTGTCACACCGTATATACTGCGATGTTCTCTCCAAGCCCGATCTACGAATTCGGCACCAGCCCGGATTTTGCGATTCCATTCCGCATCATTCGAAAATTCTACTGGAACTGCATCGCAGGCCACCATCAGGACATCTTCCATTTCCAGAGAACGCCCACCGATGATTACATTTTTGTGCAGAGATTCAGGACGTTTCAAAGCTAAACTCATCAAGATGTTTTGGATGAACGGGACCAAAAATCATAAAAATTAAACCAATGGTGCGGAAAGCGGCAACAATATTTTTCCAGATTGAGAGCATAACTGCAGATCCAATCATGTAGTTTTGTTTCGCGTTGTTTACCGGGAAGTGTGATCTTGTCCGCAAATGGTTCGATAAAGACATCGTAGCGATTCCGCTCTGCTCTGACACAAAATATGGTATAAACGGGACACCCCAACAAAGAGGCAAGAATCCACGGCCCTTGAGGAAAAGGGGCCAAATCACCCAGAAACGGAACTTCAATCACACGCTCCGGAGAACCTACAGTAACACGATCGGCCACTAAACCGAGAGCATTGCCTTCATCGATCAAGTTTTTCAGTTTAAGCATCGTCAATATATCAATGTTTTGGATGGGTACTACATCTTTCAAAGCATCCGGATTGACAATGTTCAGAACTTTCATAAAATGGTCGGAGTTTTTAGTAAACACTAACGCTTTGATTTCTTTCTCAGTTTTCGTTTTTGATGCCACCCGTAAAGCGTCCAAATTGCCGATGTGGGCACTCATCAAGACGGCACCATCCTGTTCTTGCAGGCAATCGAAATGCTGCAGACCGTGCCAGGTCACATTGGCAGTCCAACTGGTTCCGCCCCAAACTTCGATCCGATCGACCATTGAACAACCAAAGTTGTAAAATCTTTGGTAATCATCCCAAATTCCTGGTGGATGTGATAAAACGGAGCTGTTAACATAACTTCTGGAATGCCGATAAATACGCTCGAAAAACTCTCGCGAAAGCAAACGTCCCGCACGGTCGGTCAGGAAAAAAAAAGTCACTACTGGATACAACAAAACACGTGTCAGGAACTTTCCACAAAGCCTGTAGAAGAGCATCATGAAACGTAACCCCCACTCACTCCCGCGCTCAGGTCGCAAGTACCACGGAGAACTACTGTCTGATATTGCGTTTGATTGCATTCCAAATGAGTTGTGGTGAGCGCTGCAATGCTTCCAGTAAGAGAGAAACGTGCAGCGAAATCATTAAAACGTTATCACGAAAAAAGTGAAAATGGGAAAGACCTTCTTCATCATAGCGAACTGGTGTTTCAATATTGATAACCGGAACTCTTTCCCAATACATTCGCACAGCGATTTCCGGATCAAAATCCATGCGTTCCCGGAGTTGCACTTGCTCCGCAATTGCATGGAATGCTGACAAAGGATACACTCGAAAACCGCACAAAGTATCCTTGATCTCAAAAGAAACCGTTTCCAGCCACACAAAAAATTGTGTAATTTTACGTCCGTACACCCGAGATTTTGGTGCGGATTCGTCAAAATAAGGTTGCCCCAGCACCAAGGACTCAGGCTGATTTTTCGCAGCCTCCAGAAATTTTACAGCATCTGAGGCAAGATGCTGTCCGTCTGCATCCACTTGTAATGCATGTGTAAATCCTTTTTTATAGGCCGTCAATAATCCTGTAGTAACTGCGGCACCTTTTCCACCATTTTCAGTACGGTTCAGAATTTCCACATTGCTATCTGCTTGCTCTAATTCTGCTAATGTTTTTTGAGTTTCGACATTGCTGGCATCATCCACAATCAAGTATGGAATTTTCAAATGTGCCAACGAAGCAACCACATCCACAATGGTCTTCTTGTGGTTATAAATCGGGATCACCACACAAGGATGAAACTCAGCCATGCCCACTCACTTAATCACAAACCGACCTGAAGTCAGTTTCCAGTCTTCAGTGTACAAACTAAAATTGGCTCGGCCTTTTTCAGAAGAGTATTCCAACTCCATCCAGCACGTGTCATTTGGGCGAAGCGGCTTGAAAAATTTTAAAACTTCAATTCGCTCAATGGAAAAGTTTTTTCCGGGCATCAAGTGTTGCAAGAAAGTAGCGGCCCAGTCAATTTGAGTAACTCCGGGGACCACCGGAAATTGATCAAAATGCCCATCTAAATAAATCAAATCGTCCGGAATATGCAGCTTCATTGTAAGCCTTTTTCCCGGAGTTTCTGGTACAGAAGACAAGGTTTCAACTTCTTCCAATATTTCAGGACTTCGTACTTCGTTCATTTTTTGCCTTTTTGCTTTGTCATCACGTCCCGCAAATCTGACAAGGTCGTTTTTCCTAGAGCGTCTTCTGGCAACTGATCCACAAATTTCCAGTAGCGTGGCAACAAAACAGGATCAAAGGATTTTGATAATAGCTGTTTTAATTCACCGATTGTTTCCCGAATTTGCTTTTGATCAAAGTTAATTCTACCAGATTCAGACAGGACTATCAAAGTTGTCAACGGAGGCCTACGCCGCTTGTACGGAGGATCTTCCTTTAAAAATATTTTAGCCGTATCCACCCATTGATGAGACTCCAACCGCTTTTCCATATCCGGCAATGAAAGACGTTTTTCCTCAATTTTCACTACTCGATCGCCACGTCCTTTGAGGACAAAAGTCTTATCAGGAGCCATCTCGGCTACATCTCCAGTGAGGAGCCAACCTTCATTTTCGACTTCATTAAAAAAGGGCGAGCGAACCTTGAGAAAGCAATCCGGTAGCTCCACTTCCACTTCCACTTTTCGGAAAGGCTTCCACGTATCTTCTACCACCGTCTCTGGACTTTGCTGACGCCAGGCGATTCCGCCAGTTTCGGTGGAACCTAATATTTCGTAAGGAGTGAGTTGCGCCGATTGTGCAAAGATCAAAGAGGTTCCCGCATTCAACGGCCCACCCGATGAAAAAATAACGCGACAATTCCTACCCAATTCGGACAAATCAATCAATTCCGGCATTCGTTTTAAATGGGCCGGGCCGGAGACGAGGCACGCAATGTCTACAGTTTTTAGTTTTGCGACCATATCATTCGGTGAAAAAAGTATTTCATTCCAAAAAACTCTGCCAGCATGTAAAGGCCACAAGACTTTGAACAATAAACCATAAATGTGTTGGTGAGAAACTGTAGAAAAAATTGTTGAATTTCCAAGTTTTTCACCCCACACGGCCTCTTGTTCCTCGACTTCAGATTCTAAATTAGCTAGTGTTTTTTTAATCGCTTTTCTGGTTCCGGTAGAACCGGAAGTGAATATATCTAACTGAATCACGTCCTTCTTCAAGGCTTCCCACACAGGGAATGTTGAATTCAATGGAGAAACAATGGGAGAAATACTGGGAACGTTTTTAAGATTTATCTTGCTATCAGTGACCACTCCCGCAAGGTCGTTATTCATTTCATCTAGTGTCTGTTGTCTAAAATTAGGTGGCAAGACCGCCACAGAATCTGCATGCCAAAGGGCAAACAAACCAACAGTAAATCGATAAGTATCTTCAGAATAGAGCAACCAGCGTCCAATACCAATCTTTCGAATGATTGTGGACAACACCGTTACATCTTCGACAAAATCCTTCCACAAAAACACACGGTCGTTTGACACAGCAACAGGAGTGTAAGCAACACGACCAAGAGACAACAAGCGTGAAAGCGGAATGCACTTAGTTTGCATTAGTCGCAGGGGGAGGGAATATTCTACGCAGAAGCAGGTCTAATGGTGTACCAACTAATCGACGGAAACGCCAATGACGATAAATAAATTCCACTAAAAACAGCAACCCCATCAGTCCATATGCAACAACACCGTTGTACAAGGTCCAAACTTCTAGGCTGAAAAAAAATGCCAAGAACAATGCCATACTTCCATTCAACGTAAAAAATAAACACCAAACCACAGTGACATTTTTGCAATACAATACCTCATTCCCACTCAAATTTTTTGTCATCTTTCCAGCAATTTTTTCAATCACCGTCGGAGGATACACTAAAGTTCTCCCAAAAGAAAACAGCAACACACCGTTCACCAATGTCGGCACCAACAAAAGTAAATTCGCAACGAACAAATCTGTTGTTGCCAACACAGTAAAAATGAAATAAATCAAGACTGGATAAATCACAATGGTGAGAACTTTTCCTATGGAAGTGAAGGAATACTTCATGTTATTATTATAGTTCACGTAGAATGTTTATTTGGCTATTACTTCCTCTTCTCTTGCCCGGAGCAGTTCATACAAACAATCAACAACATCCTGTATCGTTCGAGCAGATTTTAATTTGTCTGCAGAAATTTTTTCGTCATATTTCTCTTCCAACTGCAGAATAAGTTCTATCGCATCAATACTATCAAAATCTAAATCTTCAAACAGCATGGTTTCGGGTTTAATTAAGGCTCTATCGATTGCTAAAAGATCTACAATCACATCTTCAACTTTATATAATATTTCCTCTTTATTCATAAAGTTTGCTTATTTAAAATTTGATTTTTAACAAATTCAATGAGCGAGTTGACAGAGGCAAAATGCTGACGATTTTCCTCATCTCCTTCTTTTATTATTATACCGTATTTTCGCTGTAACGCAATTCCCAACTCTAGGGCGTCAATGGAGTCAAGACCAAGTCCATCACCAAAGAGAGCCTCGTCGTTTTTAATATCTTCAGGTTTAATATCTTCCAGAAAAAGAGACTCAATAATAAGTAGCTTAATTTCATTTTCCATTACTGCCGATGTCATTGAAAATCACCTTACTTTCAAAAAACTGTTGTAAATGTGAAGTTAATTTACGTGCTGAAACAGTGTCATACTTTGGATTGTTAAGAACTTTTTCAAGAATTATAGGTTCATGAATATCTACGAGCATTTCCATTGAATGCGGTGGAACATGATACCATTTCCAGTCTTTCATCAGAATTGGCGCAGTAATACTCAAGACTGCCGGCACAATTGGGAAGTCGCTTTTCAGTGCAATCCAAGCTGCAGAACGTTTGAAAAGCCTTAAAGTTTGAGGTAGCGAACGTGTGCCTTCCGGAAAGATGATAATGGGTGTTCCTTGATTCAGTTTTTTTACACAAGCATCAATCAGTTTCTCACCATCCTCGTTGGAAATATAACCCGCAGTTCTGGCAACTTCACCCATATAAATTGAACTCATTATTTTCGGTTTCACCACACATATTGCACGTGGGAGAATTGCGAGAATCAGTACAATATCTAACAAAGTGGGATGATTTGCAACAAAAATATAAGCCGTAGAGGGTAAGCGTTCCAGTCCTTTGCATTTTCCATTAATCAAACGAAAAACTTTAAGATACCAATAAAAGGCGCGAAAAGAATAGTGTACAATCTTCTGTATATTTTGTTCCCTCTTTTCAGGAAACGAGTTAGGAATTACACCTATTAGCAGTGTTACCAAATTCAAGAACAAGCCTCCAAGGCCAAAGAGTACAAAAGCCAATCCTGTACCTGCAGCGATCCGTAAATACTGGATTATACGGACAGCTTTTCCCATGTCCAATATAGTCGTTTATGTAAAAAAGATACCATTTTATCTTCAGATAATAACCAGCGTACAAACATCAACGCCTGTGGAAACTTCATGGGTTGCACTTCTTTTGTATTGGACGTAAAAGTCAGTTTCAGCCGATACCCTTCCTGGCCTAAATCACTGTCAAACAAAAACGCAGTCGCATAAGGAAATTCAAGAGACCGACCATATTGTGCAAAGCAAGCCGGAACAGATTCATCTGCAACTACCAACAAGGTGTTTTGTTCCGGATAACGGTGTTGCATGGTCAGCGCTTCAAGAAATCCATAACAAAACGATGCTTCTCCGCCAGATAATGCTGTCGATGGCTGACGATTTCTAACTTCAATAGAAAATAATCCAGATGCAGTGTTGTGGACAGAATGGCTGAATTTTTGAGGCGAAAACAAATCCCCATTGATCAACAGCTCAGTGAGTTCTAATGTCGTTTTGAGTTCTCCATGATGTGACGCTAAAACAGAGTTCACAGAAGACAAATCAGTTGTATCTTTAAAGTTAAAAATGACCTGCATCACCATCCGCCCCAGATCACTCAATCGACGACGACGGATTGTTGACACATATGGAAGTTTTGGACTTCCGTTTTTGGGAAGCATTGTTGGCGCAGAGATCCATTTCATCCATTCAGATTCGGTTTCGACTGTTGGCGCCCATGCTGCCCATTGTTTCAAGGTAACAATCATTGACATTCGCTACAATTTCTTTGTTCTTACAAAATCAGATACAGATGCCTATTTGAATTTAATTTTGAATAGCTAACCTAAATCCAACAGTGTTATTTTTGTATCCTGGCTTTTTAAGATATATAAAAGAAGTTGATAAATAGTCCACATTTGAATCATTCCAACTACCACCCCGAAAAATTCTATATTCCCCTTTTTCTGGACCCTTAGGATTGTTTTTTGCGCCACTGGCATAATATGCCTTCCCGAAATAATCATGGATCCATTCCCACAAATTTCCGGTCATATCTGCAATACCAAAAAAATTTAAAGGGAAACTACCCACCGGTGCAGAATGTTTGAAGCCATCTTCAGATGAGCGGAGCAAAAATCCTATGGAAAAAATTCCCTCGGAATCAAAATTAACAGAACTACTGTTAATCGAGCCATTTTTCGTAGAATATTGAAACTGTCTTTTCCCACCTTTGGCTGCATACTCCCACTCAGCTTCATAAGGAAGTCTAAAATTTGTTTTTCCTTTGCTGTTCAAATTGGTTATGAATTCCTGGATATCGTAATATGAAACCATTTCAACCGGATGCCGAGAGCTATTTTTTGATTTTGAGGGATTGCGCCCCATAACTTTTTGCCACTCACCCTGAGTTACTTCATACTTTCCCAGATAAAAATCCCCAACACAAACTTCGTGAATTGGGCCCGATCTTTTATGATTGCTCCCCATTTGGAAGCAACCACCCGGAATTTGAATAAAGATCATCTCGGTAAACGGCTCAACCCATTCATTGTCACTACTTGGCAAAGCAGCAGGTTGAGGAGGATCTTGAGTCGTCAAAGGATTCAAAATGGCGCTGATTTGTGTCCAAGCATTTGTTTCCACATGAACAACCTGACTGAAAACCATGTGTCCGGAAGCCTCGACCCTTAAATTCATTTTTCCACTTTGAACTCCGGTTTTATTGAGTGGTTTTCCCTTATTCGCAACACCAATGAATTGATTGTTGAGAAAGACATTTGCCTGATCTACATTGACATTTACTTGTAAGTTTCCTTGGAAAGTAAGTGCTTTAGGAGGAGGAGGCAAAGTTGTCGGAGACACAATTGTGGGACTTGATTTTTGACCGCAATCAAAGGGGATCATTGTGGAGTAAGCTGTGCAGATATCAGATTTTCTGGCGGGATTTGCCCTGTAAATTGCTCGTAAAATAGCTTCTTGGACTCCGGCGAATCCCGGATTGTTTGAATCACCGAAGGCATTCATGTCCTTCCCTGAAATCGTAACCGTTATCGACGATGTCGTTTCAGAAACTAAAAGTATGTACTGACAGCTTTCAGCGCGAATTCCTGCTGGTGGAATAGGAGAGATTTTCCCAATATATTTCGACATCACAGAAATCGCAAAATTATTGATCGTTGTATGGTTGTAATTTCCAGAATCCTCAATTACCAAATAACATGGCCCCGCAAACAAGGAAACCGGTGTCAATAACAATAAAGAAGTAAACAATAATTTAATCATTGTCTGTTTCGATTTAACCTGATTTCTTAAAAATTAACGAGGTATTGACTCCACCAAAAGCGAAATTATTGCACATCATGTACCTTGTTACTATGTCACCCACTTTCATTTTTTTGTTCCTGTTCAATAAGTACCTTGATTCTCTGGAATGCTCCCTTTCTTGCAACGTTAGCAAAATGA
>JAESQU010000136.1 GCA_016764995.1 SAR324 cluster bacterium
AATTGCTGTAGTAACAAACCATCTACTATTTAACCCTTTATTTCAACATAAAATTTACAAAAAAATGTAACAAGTGTTAAAGTGATTTCAAAAGGCTATAATCTATAATATGAATGATCTCAAAGAAATTGAAATTTCAAAGCGTTCAGCTGAAGAAAAGTTTAGAGATGGAAGCAATAACCTAGATTTCAATCTTCTAAGTTTCTGGCAATGGAGTTCTTCAGATATAGTAAGCAACGCTACTAGGGGTATTCTTGCGGAGTATATGGTAGGTAAAGCTTTGGGGTGCATAAAGGAGGAAGATATACGTGACGAATGGGGTGCTTATGATCTAGCCACTCAAGCAGGTGTCAGAATTGAGGTCAAGTCAGCTGCATATGTACAAAGCTGGCAACAGAGTAGACTTTCTAAAATAAGTTTCAATGTACCAAAAACATTGGGATGGGATAGAGAAACAAACAAGCGTGATACGAAAAAAAACGTCAAGCAGATGTATATGTGTTTGCTCTCTTATTCCACAAAGATAAAAAGACAGTGAACCCACTGGATATTTCACAATGGGAATTCTTTGTCCTTCCTACAAAAGTACTTGATGAAAGGGAACGGAGCCAACACTCAATCACATTACCCTCGTTGAAAAAATTGACCGACTCTGTTTCTTTTTTTGAACTAGGGCAGGCAGTCGATAAAGCCAAAGATGAATGTTAGATCAATATGATGGCAGAAGAAAATAGACTTGACAGGTTTATGGATGAGGATGACGATTTTTTAGACGAAGCAATTGCTCTGGGACAAGTAGAGTCAAGGTGTGAGTTATGTACTCACTATTTAGGTAATAACGAGCTGACATACGGAGAAAGAGTATGTAAAGAATATCAGAAAGGAAAAACAATTCCAGACCGTATCTGGGATGACTTTGCAGGGCATGAAAAAGTTCAGTCTGACCAGATAGGTGATTTCAGATTTGGGCTAAGCGGGAAAAAGATAAAAGATATAATCAGTTAAAGAAATTAATTAGTTGTGAGTAAAAAGCATAAATTTTTGTGCCAATTTTGTGCCATTAGCTTACAAAAACAGGCCATATTAGGGGGAATGTGGCAATAGTGAAGATCAATTATCTAACTGATATTGTTATCCTTGTTTGTTGCAGACTGTCCCTGAATACCTACTATCAAAGTTTGCGGTACTGAGGGTCGCAGGTTCGACTCCTGCCGGGTGCGCCAGCAGTTTGCTGATGAACCGTTGTGTCTATACGTTCGGAGCATAATCAAGTTCAATCCAATAGGGTTGATGGTCTGACCCTTGAGCAGTTTTATCAATCCATGCTCCGAGAACACGTTTCTGCATCGACTGATCAACGAAGGTATAGTCAATGCGCATCCCTTTATCCTCAATCACAGAAGAATCAGCAGAATAGGTTACTCCTTCATCTTCGTCATGTCCAGTCGCAACCCAAGTATCAATAAACTCCTCTTTGGAGGAAAGCCGGCCCAGATCACCATCTCTAGGCCCCACCAGATAATCGTATTCCAGGTCTTTGCTTTCCAAGTTGAAATCTCCCAGCAAAACAAATGATTCCGGCATCGGAGGCGGGGTTGCATCTTCTTCCCATAAATTATGCGCATGATGTTCCCATAAATTATGCGCAAGTTCACCAGTCCAAGCACCGCCCTCAGCAGGCGCACGGCGAATAGTTTCGCTAATGGAGGCGATTTGCGCCACACGATCCAGCTGCGAACGCGCACCCAAATGAGCATTATAGATTCGTAAAGCACCATCCTGCCGTAACTTTACAACTCCCTCGAAAACCCCAACAACCATATTATGACGCTGACGCAGAGCCGATTTTGGCAAAGGAAAAAGTCTGGTTGACAAGATTGGTGTTTTAGATAAAATCATATTTCCGAACTGTCTGCGAACATTTTTGATACTACCGTCGGGCTGAGAACTACTCGCGTCAACATCAAAGTAAGGGCCATAAACCCAATAGTATTTATTTAAAATTTGTCCCAGTTGTGCCGCTTGATCAATGTTACCGCTACGTTGCCAATGGCGCTCGACTTCCTGCAAAGCGATGATATCGGCTCCGTCCACTTCGGCGGCGACTCTTTCCAGATCGAAACGACCGTCTTTGCCCAGTCCAAACTGGATATTATAGGTGACGATTTTCATGGAATCCTTTTTAAGACGGCAACCTAACACTACCGAATTTAGTCTCGGCCCAGCGGGCAAGACGCAAAACCGGATAACAGTAGGCGAAATACAAAAGCGCGGTCAGGCCGTAAATCATCATCATTTCTTTGGGATGGCGTTGTGTGGCGTGTTCTCCGGCACGCACCAATTCGGTAATGCCGATGACCGAGACAATCGACGTGCCTTTGATGATGATGACATAAACACCGCCCATCGGCGGAATCATGAGTTTTACGGCTTGCGGCAACACCACAAACCACATGGACTGGAGAGCCGTCATACCGGTTGAACGCGCCGCTTCGCTTTGGCCACGCGGGACTGCCTGAATCGCGCTACGGACGATTTCTGCAACATAAGTCGAGGTGTACAGACTCAGTGCGATGACAGCCGCCGGAAAGGCTTCTAACTGCAACCACGAAATTCCTGTCAGCGGTAGCATGAAATAAACCAGATAAAGGTGAATTAGAAACGGTGCTCCCCGAAGTGCATGAATAAACGCTCCCAGCGGATAGGAAATCACCGCATAATCAAGGGTTCGTAACATCCCCACAACGACCCCAAGCAAGCTACCAAAAAAAATAGTGAATAAAGAAATCTTGACGGTCATCCAAAGACCATCCAAGAGAAAAGGCATAGTTGACAGAATGATGTTATTCATGAGTTGCTCCTAATCTCCGGACCCACCAAAATGACGTTGAGCGTAAACCGTTAGCCATAACATGACGGTATAGATAAACAAGTAACAAACGGCGACGGTCAAGAACCCCTCGTTCGGCATCAGTCGTTCGTTGAGGATGACAAGGCCCGCACCAAACAACTCGAAAACACCGATAAAACTGACTAAGGAACTGTCTTTGATGAGAACGGCTGTCTGGCCCAGCAAAGGTGGTGCGACACGGGCGAAGGCTTGCGGCAAGACCACATAACGCATCCGTTTAACATAGTTCATTCCGACGGACATGGCTCCCTCAATCTGTCCGCGTGAAATGGATTCAATACCGGCGCGGATGATCTCGCTCATGTAAGCTCCGGCGTTGAGGCCCAGCGCAATGATGCCTCCTTCGAGTTCGTCCAAACGGCGGCCAAGCAGAGGCAACGCAGGCAAGGTGAAATAGATCAGATAGATTTGAATCAGTAGCGGCGTGGAGCGGATTGCCTGAATGTAAGCGGCAGCAAATCGCCAAAGTAAGGGATTAGATGACATCCGCATGATGGCAACGATTGTGCCTACGGAAAGTGAAATTCCTAAAGCGAACAAAGAAATCCAGGCTGTTGAGCCGAGTCCACGGGCGAACTCAGGCAGGTATTGGGCAACCACCCGATAATTATAAAAATCAAGAATCCAGTCCATGCTCCCAATACGTCTCAATAAGCTGACGGCTAAGAAAAAAGGGTTCTGCTGTAACAGCAGAACCCTCGAAAATAATCACAATATGGAAACCGCGATTTAGTGGTCTTTTTTCCAAACAGGACCGCGCATCCAATAATCGGCCAATTTTTCCAAACGGCCATCGTTGCGGATCAACATGAAATAATTATCCATCCAGCGTAACAAATGATGCTCGTCTGGACGGGTGGCGAAACTCAGAGGCCAACGTTTCGGCGCACCGTCAAGAATTTTGAAATCCGTGTATTCTACCATATAACCGGCAGCTGAAGCAATGTCGTTGATTCCGGCATCGGCGCGGTCTGCGGCAACAGCTTGAGCAACTGCCGGGCCGCCGCCGGCGAACTCTTTGATGGTCGTATCAGGACAGAGTTTTTTCAACAAACCGACATTGCTACTCCCTTGAACTACACCGATGGAGAACCCCTTCTTACAGACATCCTGCCATTTTTGGAACGGCTGTTTCTTTTTAGAATACAGCACCACATCGCTGTATAAATACGGCTCGGTGAAACTCAAAACCAACGTGCGCTTGGCATTGGGTGTCATGTCTGCGGCCAGAAAATCGGCCTTTCCCGAATTGACGGCAGGGATCAAGCCCTTCCAATCATAATCGAGAAGTTTGAGTTCGACTCCCATGTCTTTGGCCATCATCTTAACCACCTCAATGGCGAACCCGGTGCGTTCGCCGTTTTTATCGACAAAGCTCACGGGCGGTCCTTGTGTCTGAACAGCAACACGCAATTCGCCCCGCTTGACGATGTCGTTTAAGACATCAGCAGATGCGGACTGAGACAGCACACTTAATCCGAGCGCACATAAACCCAATCCTAACAATTTGCTGATTTTTTTTACTCTTCTCATCTCACAATCTCCTAATTGATTGTTAACAGAGTCACTCCAAAGATAGCTGATAACTATTTTGTCACCTTAATACAGGAGTGTGTCTGACATTATTACCAAACTGTTTAGAATTATATACCAAAAATATTTCTTGGTCAATACCAAAAATGAATAATTATTAAATAATCTGACTTAGAAACAATTTTGTCCGTTCAAGTTGCGGATTATCGAAGACGGATTCCGGAGTTCCTTCTTCAATAATTTGGCCTTCGTCCATGAAAGTTACTCGGTCAGCGGCCTCACGGGCGAAACCCATTTCGTGGGTTACAACAATCATAGTTGTTCCATCGGCAGCCAACTCCTTCATTAAGTCCAGAACACCGCCAACCGTTTCCGGATCAAGAGCCGATGTTACCTCATCGAACAGCATGACTTTGGGGGACATGGCCAGTGAGCGGGCTATGGCTACACGCTGTTGCTGTCCTCCGGAAAGTTCGCTGGGGTAGCTGTCTCCCTTTTCGCCGATACCGACTCGGTCAAGCAATCGTTGTCCGACCTTTTCGGCTTCACTCTGTGAGCGTTTAAGCACAACCATTTGCGGCATAGTAATGTTCTCCAATGCCGTTTTATGTTGAAACAAATTAAAGTGCTGAAATACCATGCCCACACCTTGACGCAACCGGTTGAGGTCCGTTTTGGGGTCGGTCAATTCTACACCGTCAATGATTATAGAACCACTGTCAATTGGCTCCAAGCCGTTGAGTGCCCGCAGAAAAGTACTTTTGCCCGAACCACTCGGTCCGATGACCACGAGCACCTCACCTTTGTCAACTTGGTTGCTAACATTTTTTAGTGCGTGCACCGGTTTCTGTTTGGAAACTTTGAAAGTTTTGCAGACATCTTTGACCACCACAATCGGAGTTTTATTCGGCATTTTTACTTCCTCGTTTAGCACTATTTGTTTTGTTTTTTCCAGGACTTCCAGTCATTGAAACGCAAATATCAATGGCATCATGCCGCCAGAATTCTTGATCAAATTCAACCGCCTCATTGAACTGATCGAGAATAGCCCGCGACAAATAAAGACTTGGTGTTCCGACAGCGACCCCAAGTGCTTTGGCCGGCACATCCGCTAAGGCCGTCGAACGCATACTGATCTGCGAGCGATGCTCAATAATGCCGTATCTATCTGCAAGCAAATCTGTCAATGACTGGTCCAACGGATAATCCAAAAGACCCGGACAACGCTCCGCCTTGATATGAATTTGTTCCACCAACACTGCCCTTTCATCGACAGTCCGCAAACGGTTGATGATAAAAATAGGCGCACCGATTTCACAATCCAAAAGGGTGCTGATCCACTCCGAAGCCGCAATTTGTTGTTTGAACAAAACCGTTGTGTCGGCCACTCGTCCTTGCTCTGCGATACTTTCGGTAAAGCTGGCGTTCGTGGTAGGATCATAATGGACTCTTGGAGGAGAGACAAACCATCCGCGCCTTTCCTCGCGAAAGATCAATCCTTCTGCCTCCATCCGTAGCAGTGCCTGACGTACCGTGACCCGGCTAATGTCAAATTCTTCAGCCAAAGCCCGTTCCGGCGGAAGCTGACTTCCTGGAGCCAGAGTTTCCGCTTCAATCAGTGTTGCAAAATGATCTCGGAAATGGATATGGTACGGAATTCTGCGTTTCCATGACTTCCGGTTTTTATTTGGTATTGACCAATGAATCGTTTGTGGTATAGTCCAAGTAGTCTTTTTCATAAAACGATTCTATATTGAACTGCACTTTATGTCAATAGGAATTGTGAATGTTCACCCAAATTCCATGTAACAACGAAACCTCAATAAATTCATGAATCACTTTGTACTCACTTTAATCGGCAACGCAAAATCGGTTCCCATCGAATCGATTCATCTTGCAAAAATTTATCGAAATTTTGCAACAATCTTGAAGACCGACTGGTTGGCAGAAAATGAGGCTTGTGACATTTTCCTCAAAACCATGCTTTCCACCACAAACATTGCCGAAAAAGCGAGAGATGCTTTATCCGGAACGAAAATTGACACAGTGTGTACTCCCATCAATGGACGGCGCAAAAAAATTCTTATTTCTGACATGGACTCCACAATCATCAATCAAGAATGTATTGATGAATTGGGCGATGCCGTTGGCCTTGGTTCAGAAATTAAAGAAATCACCGCCTCCCTCGTGCGTGGTGAAGTTAGTGTTGCTGATGCCATGCGCAAACGTTTGGCAATGCTGAAAGGTATGGAGTACCACTTACTTGAAAGCGTCTATAATAAACGAATTTCTTTGAAACCCGGAGCACAGACACTTGTTCAAACCATGCGTCATCACGGAGCTTTTTGCACCCTTGTTTCCGGCGGATTTACTTTTTTTACCCGCCGCATCGCCGAACGTATCGGGTTTCACCACCATCAAGGAAACGAGTTGGTGTTTGAAGGCGGAAAACTGACGGGGAAAATCCCTGAACCGCTCCTTGGGCGATCTGCCAAACTGAATACTTTGACAAGTTTGTGTGCTGAAAAAGGTCTCCAGCCTTCTGATGTTCTTGCTGTTGGTGATGGTGCCAACGACATTGAAATGATTAAAGGGGCCGGACTCGGCGTTGCCTTCCATAATTCTAACAGTCTGAAAAAATATGCAAATGCTTGCATCAATCACGGCGATTTGACCGCCCTTTTGTATATCCAGGGTTTCCGCAAGTCGGAGTTCGTGCTTTCCTGAAACTTTAAAAATATAACAACTCAGTACGTTGAAGAAAAACTTCACAGATGCCAAATAGCCCCCACCGTACAAAAGGTCGTCAAATAAATACTACGGATTTAGGTCTCCGCTAAATCAATATAGTGGACCTCATAAATGAGACAGTGTGTTAAGGTGTATTTTCGGCAATCCTTGCGTTTTCTTGGAACAGCGTACGGGGCTAACGTTCATAGTTTGAGGTTAAAGGGGAAAGGGTGGCCTTACGCAACAAAAAATCCTATTTTAAAACATTTCTTGACGAATGACGGCACTCGTCATATCATGAAAGAATGATTCATAATTTCAAATGCATAAATACAGAAAAGTTGTTTCACGATCTGAATGTCAAAAGATTCAGAAGCATTTCCCGAAACGCCAGAATCAAGCTGAAGGTTCTGAATGCGGCTGTTTCTATAGTCAGTTTGCGTGTTCCTCATTGTAAGTAATGTGCTTTGTTGCCTGAAAACTGAATGTTGGCAAGTCCCGGGTGCGCCAGCAGTATTAAATTCAAATCATTAATCTTATGGAGAAAAATGTCATCAATATTAAAATACGGTATGAAGCGTGTTGTACCTTTTTCCTATGAAGAAGCAGTCGAAAAAATCACCACCGCACTCTCAGAACAGGGTTTTGGCATACTTACAGAAATCGATGTTAAAGCAACATTGAAATAGAAAATTGATCAGGATTTCACAAAATATGTGATCCTCGGCGCCTGCAATCCGGGACTTGCTTTTCAAGTTTTATCTGAGGAAATAGATATTGGTTTGCTGCTGCCCTGCAACGTTGTTGTTTACGAAGATCTGAAAACTGGAGAAACTGTTTTGGGTATCATCGATCCGGAAATGATGGTGCAGGCAACCGGAAGAACCGATTTAGATGATTTTGCTAAAAGTGTACGGGAAAAACTGCAAAGTGTACTCTATTCAGTTTGAGCTTAAGTAGCAGGTCCGGATGAGAAAAGTTTGCTTTTCGTTGATCCTGTGTTACACTCGCTTTTGCAACTTGAG
>JAESQU010000137.1 GCA_016764995.1 SAR324 cluster bacterium
GTCCGCGGATATAAGTCAGCGGTTCCACTACGAGCATGCTCCGATCCATCAATTCTTGGTAAGAGTTCCGTTTTGAACCTTTTTTGCAGCAGTATTGTTGATCAGCAATTCCAAATTATCAAAAATCGCTTGCATCCACGGCGCAAGTTTTTCCTGAGTATCTCCGGGTAAAAAACCAAGATCGCGTCCCATGGGAAAAATCGGACGTGAAACGAGCATCCGCGCAAACAAATTGTCTACCATCATTTGCTGCAAACCAACAGCCAGCGCCAGTAAAGTTTTTCCTGTACCTGCTTTTCCGCTGAGAGTAACAACCGAAATATTTGGATTCATCAACAATGCCAGCGCCTGGCGCTGTTCCGGATTTCTCGGTCTTATTCCCCAAACACCCTGCTCTTTTGCTACCGCTTCGAAATTCTTATTTCCGTGATTATAAATCGCTAAAATATCTTCTTCCGGAACTTCTGAACTATGCAGTAGAAGTCCTTGATTTGGATAAAATTCAAAATTTTCATCCTGCTCCGAAAAAACATCTTCCGCTAAAATTAACGTATGTTGGCTGAGTTTCCGTAATTTTTGTTTACTGACTTCATACGTGCGCATCCCCGAATACAGGCATGAGTCATCCTTCTTGTGTCCAGCATAAGAAATGGTAGAAACATTGAGCGTGTTTGCTTTCGTCCGTAAATTTTCGTCCTGCGAAACAAAAACCAGATCCTTGTTTTTTTGATTCAGCATCCAGGCAACAGCCAGAACACGATTCGAAAAATTCTTGGAATTCAGACTGTACGGAATAGATCCAGCTTCCGGAATTGAAAGCTCGATCCTTAATTTACCACCGTTTGGCAAACGCACACCTTCTGCTAAACTACCATATTGCCGGCATTCATCCAACATGTGGCTGACTAATTTGGCCGTACGACCTTTTTCACCCAAATCAAGTTTGAGCAGATCCAGTGCATCAAGAATACTGACCGGCAGCACAACTTCTTTTTCCGGAAAATCATAAAGTGCATCCGGAGAATGTAGCAACACGCTGATGTCAAGGACATAAACTGAGGCGCTACTCATGCGTATTCCGGAAGGAAATAAAGAATGTACTCAGTCTTAAAAGTTTGAAGCATGAAAAAATTAGTTATTTTTGTGCTTACGCGATAATCAGGATTAACAGTCAGAAAATCGTTTTGCTGCATTACTCTTCATAAACCAGCTCATACAAATCGTCTATCAAAGAGACTTTACTGTCAAGACTGCAGATTATTTTCTTTGCAGTCAACATAAATCGTTTAGATAATTTTTTACATTTTGGCTGGTTTTAAGAAACTTATATTCTGACGATATAAACCCAATTTCTTGCACTTTCGAAAAAATTCAGGTAGAAGTTTAGAGGCAAACAAAATTTACAAACAACCTTAAATGCCCGTTTAGGAAGATAAAATGGAATTTCAGTTAACATCCGGTTTACAACCGCAACTGCTTGAAGACGATCAAAAGTTATGGCTTGCCAGCGCAATCTGTGGTGCAATTACGGCAGACGGTTCAATTGCTCCTGAGGAACTTGAATATCTTGAACGTGCCCTCTCCTTTTTACCTTCGCAAATAGAGGTAGTAAAAATGATGCAGGCAGTGAAAGAACAAAATCTTCCACAACTCGGCCGTTTCCCAGGTGCAACACGAGAGCTGGAGGTGAAAATTTTCATCGACCTGACCACCGTTATTTCTGCGGACAATGTGCTTGGCGCAAACGAAATTGACTACCTTTTGGACATAGGACGTAAACTCGGTTTTGGCCGTGAATTTGTCAGAGTGGTCATTCGCTGGGCCAGCGAGGGGATTGTCTGGAAACGCAAAATGCTGCACTTGATTGACGCGGGAAGTTCACTTGATGCAGAATATTCAGAATAGACGTCCACTTGAAATTAACAAATCCCTGACTGAAATTTAAAAAGCAAAGGCGGGCAGCGTTAATCCATGCAAGCTTATTCAGCCGGACTTAGCTGCGTCAAAATATGTCTGGTTTTTCCGGCAACAAATTGCAGGAGGTAGTGGGGAGCAGCTTCAGCAATACTAAATTCAAAATGAGTTTTTTCCCGCGGCAGAATGGCACGCAGAAATCCGGATTGCGGTAAAATTAATATTTTGTGTGCCTTCATGCTCCCAAGAGGAGTGTCCAGCTGAACTTCTTCCTGTGGTTCAACCTTCATCCGGATCATGCTCATTGAACGCGGAAGCCCCTTTTCTTCTAACTCTATGGCGAGCAAGGGTAGAAAGAGTGTGAACGAAAACTCTTTTGTCTGCAAAATTTGCTGAAGGTTTTTTCGCAAAAAGAAAATTACTACTTCAAAGGGAACCGCGTTTTCCTCACTTAAATCTGTTTCAAACTCCAGAATCTTTCCGGCTTTGTTCAGCCTTGTGCGCAAGATTTGTCCGGAATAGGTGTTGGTAATTCGAAAATCTTCACGCAGATCCTCTTCCTCATACCATCTAGGCACACCGGAATTTGCGTCAAACCAGAGTGACTTACGGGTAAAAACTTCACCGTCCGCTTTAGTATTTTCGTTTTTTTCAACAATGAACCGCGTTCCATCCCTGGTCAAAATTTCGTAAAGGAAATTACTGTGTCCGGTGATTTCGGAACGTTGCTCAACCCAGTGTTTATAAGAAATTTTTGTCCCCGGCAGCAATTCACTGAGATAACTTTCCTGGGCGGAAACAGACATGCCGTGTAACAAAAATACGCTGAAGAAAATTGAGAATATAAAAATCGTCCTGCTGTTCATTTTTTTCCTGACATCAGTAGTATGCTCCTTCGCATTTTCGACAAATATTCCAATGCGGTTTTGCATTTGGCACTTCCACAAGACACTGGCGACAAACAACTTCTTTGCAGTTCAGGCAAACCATTTTGTATGCGTGGAAGCGTGATACAGACTTTCCGCAAACATTACAATTTTCGGCCAGTCTTCTCATTTTCGTTTAAATATCTCATAATTTTTAAACCTGTCAATGCAGAGTAGTCTTTTATTATGCCAAGATTTTCTGTCGGCGCAAGCGCAATGCTGAAGCGGAATAATAACTTATTCTGTGCAGAAACAATTTTGAAGGCATTGTTTGTATTTTTTAATTTACAATCTTGCTGAAGTTCGGTTGTAAATTAGTTTTTGGAGTAGGTCTTTAGGGTCATTGACAGCTCTTTTAGAATAGTGTACGCTCACGCTAATGATAAGATGTTGAGTAGACAAATCATTGCTAAAATCTTCTTCAGGGACAGATTAAATAAGTGTGCTTCAGCAATTCCAGATATAATCAATAATTTCCGGTTATCCGCATGAATCGATTTCTTCTATTTTCCCTTTTCTGCATTTCCAGTTGCGTTATTTTCCTGATTCAGCCTCCTCCAGTGCAGGCCGATCAAAATGACACAAGGCTTGAGGAACTTTTCCATAATTTGAAAACCTCTGACAGTCTGCAAAAAGCCTCATTTTTTGAAAACCAAATTTGGCAGATCTGGATGGAGCACCAAAACCCAAAGGTGCAGATTTCGCTTTTTAAAGGTATTGAAGCAATGCAACAACAAATATTTGAGCAGGCTCTTGGTCATTTCAGTCTGTTGATTCAAATGGAACCTGAATTTGCGGAAGGCTGGAATAAACGAGCGACTGTACTCTATCTGCTGGGACGTTTCCAGGAGTCTGAAGCAGATGTTTTACGTACCCTTGAACTGGAACCTAGACATTTTGGAGCACTTTCAGGTCAGGGTTTAATACGTATGGCTCTGGAAGACTGGTCCGGTGCTGTTCAGGCCCTTGAAGCAGGTTTGATGATTCACCCCCATATGACTGGAACTATCAGGAATTTGAAATATGCCAGACAGAAGCATAAAGAGTCAATGACCTGACCAGTTTTCGCTTCTGATAAATAAACTTTCGGACTATATCTTTAAAAAAAATGTAATTGGATTTGATTTTGCAGAAGGAATTTGTAAAAATTTGAAAATACTTAAATACGAGGCGTCAGTCCTTAAAACATAAAACTAGTAAGAATTAAGCAATCATGGAAGAAATAAAGCGTCTTTTATTGGCAGAAAAGGCGGCGCTTCTCGCGGAAATACGAGACAAATCAAGCAAAAAAAACAAAACAAATAGCGATATTGGTGACGCCATTGATTCTTCTGTAGAAGAGCAAGATCGGGAGTTGGACCTTTTACTACAAGATCGGGAACAGTCCAGACTTAAAGGCATTGAAAATGCGCTCCAGCGCATGGAATCAGATGACTTTGGCTACTGTGACGAATGCGGCGAAAACATTTCCAAAAAGCGCCTGCTGGCCGTTCCCTTGACACGCATGTGCATCAATTGTCAGTCAAATGAAGAACGCAGCCGACTTGCGCAAAATGCTTTTTCACGTGCAGACTACTCCAGTCAAGTTTTAAGTGACGAATAGTTACTGAAGCTCACATCGATCCGTAGGTTAGAATAGTGTAGCCTCAGCTATTTTTCCTCAGAAGTTTTCATGGGTACAGAATCCTGTAATATGATTTGTGTTAATTGAGATTTGAAACGAAATCTATTACCCTACTTTATTGCTTTTTAGTTCCAGAACAACATGGCCAATCTGCTGAGTTATGACGCCAGCCAGATGCTGGCTTTTATTCTGGTGCTGGTTCGTGTCAGTGGAATTATCGCAACCGCGCCTGTTTTCGGCAGTTCAATAACTCCAGTCCAAATCAAGATTGTGCTGAGTCTCATGCTGGCGCTGATACTCTATCCTTTCATTCCTTCGATCGCAGTTTTTCCCAATCGTCCGGACCATTACATTTTATTGATCGCCAGCGAACTGTTGATTGGAGTGGTACTAGGCATGATTGGCCGTTTTTTGTTTGCGGCAGTTGAATTTGCGGGAACAGTCATTGGATTTCAAATGGGACTTGGCATGGCCAATGTCTTTGATCCACAATCACAGGAACAAGTTTCCCTGGTAGGAAGATTTGAAAGCATCACGGCTACACTCATTTTTTTAGCCATGGATGGTCATTTGATTATTATTCAAGCCCTGATCAGGAGCTACTCAATTCTACCACCGGGCGGTGCAAGTGTCAGTCAGCCTTTAGTAGAAAAACTGATAGATCTTTCCGCAAGTGTTTTTGTTATAGGTCTGCAAATCGGTGCACCTCTGATCGTCGCTCTTTTTCTCGCCAACGCTATTGTCGGTCTGCTTGCGCGTTCAGTGCCGCAAATTCAAGTTTTTGTGGTTGGTTTTCCGTTGACTTTATTACTCGGATTTTTGTTTTTGTTTTTCGGAATGCCCTTTTATTCGCAAGCAGTTCACCAGATGTTTGAGAAGCTTGACACTCAATTATTTGACGCCCTTAGATTGTTAGGCGGATGAAGGAAAAAATTGTTATTCCAAAATCAATAATCAAAGTCCTTTTATCTTGAAAATAAATGGCAGAACAACAAGGTCAGGAAAAAACTGAAGCACCAACGGAGAAAAAACGTCGGGAGTCGCGCGAAGAAGGACAGGTAGCCTTTAGTAAGGAACTATCTTCCGCTGCTTTGCTGGCCGGAATCGTACTTACGCTTGTAGCCACAAGTCCTTTTATACTCGATTCATTCCGGCAACTCATGACGAGAATTTTCCGGCAGATGGCGTCAACCGATGAGCTGTCCATCAACAGTATTTATTCCTTGTCCGGAGAAATTCTCTCCATCATGCTTCCCGCATTTGTACCTTTTATCGCGGTTATTATTTTCGTCGCGATTCTTGCTTCCGTAATACAGGTTGGCGTGCAAATCACCTTCAAAGCAATTGCACCTAAATTCAATAAAATAAGTCCCTTAACAGGAATCAAACGACTTTTTTCGTCACAGTCTCTGGCAGATTTTCTCAAGAGTATGGCAAAGTTGATCATCGTCGGATTTGTCGGTTATTTAACATACATGGATAAAATCACCGAATTGAATGGACTTTCCGTTGCAACGCCTGAAGCCATTCTCAAATACAATTTTACAGTAGTCGCGGAAGTTGCGGGCAAGATTGTTCTGGCACTTGTGGCCATTGCCATTTTTGATTACATTTATCAACGCTGGCACCATGAACAGCAAATGATGATGACCAAACAGGAGGTCAAGGAAGAGACGAAACAAACCGAAGGTGATCCGCTGCTTAAAGCCAGAATCCGTCAGATTCAGCGCGAAATGTCCAACGCAAGGATGATGCAGGAAGTTCCGAAAGCAGACGCGCTGATCGTCAACCCGACCCACTTCTCCGTCGCCGTACTCTATGACCGTGATGTGATGGCAGCACCTGAAGTAACAGCAAAAGGAGCGGATCACATGGCTTTACGTATGCGAATCATTGCTAGGGAGAATCATGTCCCCATCCTTGAACGTCCTGAATTGGCCCGTGATTTATACGCAAACGTAGAAATCGGTGAAGACATTCCGGAACGATTTTACAAAGCAATTGCGGAAATACTAGCCTTCGTTTACCGCCTCCGGAAGAGATAAAATTTTAGCGGTCCAGCCTCACTCAAAACTGATCCTCACAGTAAAAACAGAAGATTATTTTTTATTCGCTTTTGGAGCATTATTTGCAACAGGCACACATGCGTTTCGGTTTTGAGACGCGGATCTTATTAACGACCCTTTGGTAATGGATGACCGGTGGCCGCAGCAAGCATACCTCTAAATAATATTGTCAGAAAGTCTGACGTCGTTCTCGCCATAGGCGTGATGTCAATTCTGCTGATTATGGTGGTTCCCCTACCACTTATAGTTCTCGATCTGCTTTTGGCATTGAGCATCACTGTTGGAGTTCTAATCCTCTTTGTTGCATTATTTACCGAAAGTTCTCTCGAGTTTTCCTCGTTTCCTTCTGTACTACTAATCGCAACAATTTTCCGTCTTTCTCTTAATGTTGCCTCCACACGACTTATTCTGCTGGAAGGTCATCAGGGTCCGGGTGCGGCTGGTTCGATAATCAACTCTTTTGGCGAATTTGTAGTCGGCGGAAATCAGATTGTCGGGATCATCATCTTTCTGATTCTGGTGATCATCAATTTTGTTGTGATCACAAAAGGTACCGGACGTATCGCGGAGGTTGCTGCACGCTTTACTTTGGATGCCATGCCCGGAAAGCAGATGGCAATTGACGCAGATTTAAACGCAGGACTGATAGATGAAGACGAAGCCCGTCAGCGTCGTTCAACCATCCAGCGGGAATCAGATTATTTTGGAGCACTTGACGGTGCAAGTAAGTTTGTCCGCGGGGATACAATCGCGGGTTTGATCATCACCTCAATCAATATCTTAGGAGGTCTGCTGGTTGGAATCACTCAGCACGATATGTCTGCCGGAGACGCATTTGATTCTTACGCGACTTTAACCATTGGTGATGGTCTGGTTTCGCAAATTCCCGCGCTGATCATTTCCATTGCCGCCGGTATTGCGGTCACCAAAGCTTCAGGTGAAAACAAAATTTCTGTTGATTTACAAACACAAATTTTCAGCAATGTTCAGGCACTGTATGTAGTTTCCGCAGTTCTAGTTACATTTGCATTAATTCCTGGTCTGCCTTTATTTCCTTTTTTACTGCTGGCACTTGGTACTTTCCTGCTGGCGCAATCGAGTAAACGCTCAAATGTTAATCTTGCGGCGGACGAACACCAGCAAGAACAAGCACGTTTGCAGAAAGAAATAAGTGAGGAACCGGAAGATATAGAATCGCTGCTCACAATAGACATCCTTGGTTTGGAACTGGGTTACGGAATGATACCGCTGGTCGATGAAGAACAGGATGGCGAACTGCTGAAACGAATCAAGGCTATTCGTCGGCAAATTGCCATTGATTACGGATACATCGTGCCCCCGCTGCACATCAAAGACAACCTTGAACTTTCTCCGGGTGAATATTCGATTACGATCAAAGGAATTGAAATTGCCCGCAATGAATTGATGATCGGACACCACCTGGCCATGAAGACCGGTGATGTGGATGAGGAAATTCCGGGTGTTGACACAGTAGAGCCGGCATTTGGACTACCGGCAATCTGGATTGCTGAAGAAGATGAGGAACGCGCCCAATTTGCCGGATATACTGTTGTTGATTTGCCAACTGTTTTGGCTACACATCTGACAGAAATACTTAAAAATCATGCATTTGAATTTATCGGACGTCAGGAAACACAGAAACTTATTGACTCGCACGCCAAATCTGAACCAAAAGTTGTTGAAGAATTGATCCCATCACTGGTATCATTAGGTGTCGTGCAAAAAGTCCTGCAGAATTTACTTAAGGAACTCGTCTCTATCCGTGATCTGCACACAATACTTGAGACTCTGGCGGATGTTGCGCCAATTACAAAAGATCCTGATTTGCTGACAGAACACGTCCGTCAGAGTCTTTCGCGGCAGATAACCAGACAATATCAAACTCCGGACGGGATGCTGCCCCTGATTACAATGAATCAGGATTTGGAGAATCAAATTGCCAGCGCAATTCAGGATTCCGGTCAAGGCGCATATCTAGGCTTGAATCCTAACATGGCACAGGCGATCATAAACGGTATTGATGGTATGATAGAACAATTTACGATCAACAATTATCAGCCGCTTTTGCTTTGTTCGCCGTTGATTCGCCCGCATGTTAAAAAACTTGTTGAGCGCTTCATTCCAAATCTTGTGGTACTTTCTCATAATGAGGTTGCACAGGATGTGCGTATTGAAGCACTCGGAGTTGTGGAGTTAAGCGGTTAGCAAAATCAATATTGAATTTATTCGCTGTTGTAAAATCAGTACTATAAAAGAAATCAAAATCTGTCAAAAAGTAATTTTATGAACCTCAAGCGCTACCGAGTCAATAATATCAAAGAGGCGTTGAAATTCATCAAGCGCGATTTGGGTCCTGATGCCTTGATTGTTTCCACTCGTCAAGTCAAAGAAGGCAAAGGTGCGTTTGGAATGTTCGGCAAAACCATGTTGGAAGTAACAGCTGCAGCCGGTGAAAAGAAAATAAACAGTGCTGGAACAAAAGCCGCAACTACAAAAGCACTTGAAGCATACAGCGGTGGAAAAAATACAACGGAATCCGCGTTGGCAGATACATTCCTGAAACCTCAGCATAATTCCGCACTTTCTGTAACAAATGAAACTCGCAACATGATGCTGCCGATACAAAAAGAACTTCAGGGAATTCGGCTGACTTTAGGAGATTTGAGTACACGCTCCAATGATTTCGACAATCATCTGGTGGGAGAGTTGAAACACGAGCTTGGAGAAATGCGGCACATGCTTCACATTTTGGCTTCCCGTACAGGCAGTCTGAATGAACCGGATATTCCTGAAAACCTGCTGCTGCTTTATCAGCAAATGAATTTCAGTGGTTTGGAAGAAAAGTTTTCTCGACGTCTGGTAATGGAAGCACAGCGCAACATGACGGAAGATGACTTGGAAAATTTTGCTTATGTGAAAATTTTCCTGGCTCGTATGTTGATGAAAATAATTAAAATTAGTAGAGGTCTTGAAGGCCTAAAAACTTCGCAAAGAATCGTAGCACTGCTGGGACCTACCGGAGTTGGCAAAACTACCACGGTTGCCAAAATTGCCTCGGAGCAAATGCGGAAATATAAACGTAAAGTCGCCCTGATTTCTGTTGAAACAAACCTCCGTTCCTCTCCAGAACAAATTCGCGCTTTTGCCAAAATGATAAAAGTCCCATTCAGTGTTGTAAAAGATAAAGCAGAACTGAATCGTCTAATCAGCAAATATGAAGATTATGATTCAATCATCATTGATACTGACGGCTTTTCTCAGCGTAATGATGCGCAATTGTTTGAAATGCGTGAAATTTTTGACGAACGCGGACGTATCCATAATTCCCTCGTTTTGAGTGCGACAAGCAAAGACAGTGACATGAACGAAGTCACACGAAAATTCGGCTGTATGCCTATTGACAGTATAATTTTTACAAAACTCGACGAAAGCGCTGCTTACGGCTCACTCTTCAACCATGCTATTCGTTTCAAAAAACCGCTCTCCTATTTGACTTTAGGACAAAAAGTTCCAGATGATCTTGAGGTTGCATCAAGAGAACGTTTGGTCGATTTACTGCTGAACATTTCCGGAACCTGAGAAATGAGTGGAAACCATGCCTACCAGGAAAAACCCCTACACAAAAAAAACACAGCAGAGTAGAGAAGATCAACTCATTGAACATGCGCCTCTGGTTAAACGAGTTGTGACTCGAATGGTTGCTCGTTTTCCTCCGGGAGTAGATCAGGCCGAGCTGGAGCAAGTCGGCATGATCGGCCTGCTGGATGCAGTTGATAAATTTGATCCTACCAGGGATGTCAAATTTAAAACATACGCTGAATTTCGCATCAAGGGTGCCATCCTTGATGAACTGCGTTCCATGGACTGGGTACCGCGTTCTGTTCGTGCCGCCACCAATAAGTGGGGCAAAGCATGGCGCAGCCAGACTTTTGAAATTGGACGTGAACCAAGTGACCTGGAAATGGCCGAGCAAATGGGAATGAACCTGGACGAATATCATGAGTTTATCCTCAAAGCCAGTCCGACTCCTTTAATTTCCATTGAAGAATTTAAAGTACATTCCAACCAGGAAGACAGCGTAAGTTTACTGGACATTCTCGCCAAACCCGGAGAAAAAGATCCATTCGTTCTGCTTTCGATGCAACAGATGAAAAACAAACTCGTGGAAGCGGTTTCTCAACTTGACGAGCGTGAACAACTGGTACTGTCTCTGTATTATCAGGAAGAAATGAACTTGAAGGAAATCGGCGAAATCCTCGGAGTTATTGAATCGCGTGTGTCGCAAATCCGCACAAAAACAATCCTCAAGCTGCGCGCCAAATTGCGGATTATGACCAAAGACGGAATGGAGGATTAACTGTATGCTAAAAGAAAAATGGCGAATGACTGCACTTCAATAAAACAGTTGCTTGAGGAAATGGTCACTCATCAACAGACCAAAGTTCTCAAAGTCGCCCGCGAAATCATTCCTGACGCAACTCCGGAAGACATCCGCAACCCTCAGGATTTTCCGGAACTCTCCACCGACACGCTTTTCAACTACGAAGACGGCATCCTCACCGGTTATCTTTCTTTGCAGACCGCACTGCGCAATTTGAAAAGAAGAGACGGATAAGGAATCACTTCTCTGCCTGGACTATCCCGTCCATTTATAGCTGGAAAAGGAAATCAAAAGTGTGTCCAATATATGTCGAAAAGACGCAAGCGAGTTTCTGGCACTGGCGGCCAAAATGAGAATCAAACCCGAGATTCAGAAATTTCCGCTGGAAGAGGCTAATGCGGCTTTGGTTGAACTCAAGACGAGAAGAATCAGGGGAGCAAAGGTTTTAAAAATAGCTTAAGCCACACTCGGTTTTGACAACAAAGCCCGAATGATGGCTGTCGCGAAGAAAAATCCGGAGATGAGCGGATGGTCCGGTAATGTTCAGATCTACATTTTTCAATGAAGATGAGAGTACGTATTCCAGCAGGCATGTTTCTGGTTTCATCGGCTGCTTTGATGTACGAAATCAGCCTTTCGCGTCTCCTGGCCATTGAGCTTTGGCATCATTATGCTTTCCTGATTATCAGCGGGGCACTGCTGGGCTACGGCGCGGCGGGTGCGTTTCGTCTGGCCTGCTCCCGGCGCATCCCGCCATTCCTGCCCGTCCTCTGTTTTTCGCTGCTACTGATCCCGCTGTTCCTGCTCAGCAGTCACCTGCCCTTTGATCCGGCGCTGATGGCTCTGGATCCCCTGCACGGAGTCTGGCTGCTGCTGATTTTCCTGCTGCTGGCGTTCCCTTTCTTTCTGGCGGGACTGACACTGAACCTGCTGCTGGAAGCATACACCGAACACGCCCATTTTCTTTACGCCAGTGATCTTATCGGGGCGGCATGCGGATGCGCGGGTTTTTTCCTGGCGGCCCCGAGGCTGACGGAAATCGAAAGTCTCGGCGTACCCTCGCTGCTGGCTGTAGGCAGCAGCCTCTGCCTGGCTTCAGGGAAGAAACAGAATGTACTCGCGTTGGCGACCCTGCTGACCCTGTTCTGCGGCTCATTTTGGTTGGGAAAACTGGAACTCAGAATCAGCGACTACAAGGACCTTCCCCTTGCTTTACGCTATCCCGGCAGCAAACTGCTGGAAACTCAGCGTGATGCTTCCGTGCGGATCGATTGGCTGGAAACGCCGCTGGCCCGTTTTGCGCCCGGATTGAGTCTTGAATTTAAGGGATCGCTTCCGGAACAACTTGGACTGACGCTGGACGCTGACGGCCTTACCGGTGTGGCGCCACTGGTTCCCGATTCACTTGGATCTTATTTGCGTTACCTTCCGGAGTGGGTGTTGTATTTTGAACAATCACCTCCGGAAAATGTGCTGATCCTGAAAACACTTGGGGGGCAGCAGGCGTTAGCAGCAGTTGAAGCCGGTACGTCTTCTGTTCTGGTTCAGACACCGTTCCCGTTGCTGAAAGAAAAGCTGGCTGAAAACAACTATTTCCCGCAAATTGAATTTCGGGCCATTGAAGCACGCGCCCTCCTGGCAGAAGCCTGTCCGGAACCTTGTCAAAAGGCGGAGCGAAATTTTGACAGGATTCTGGTTGCAATCGAAAGCTCTGCCCCGGTCGGCAGCACTGGTATGGATCCATTGAAAACCGATCAGCTGATGACCCTTGAAGGCATGCAGGCCCTGTTGAACCGCCTGGCACCCGGAGGTTGGCTGGCTGTACACCGTTTCCTGCTACCCCCTCCGCGAGGTGAGATGCGGCTGATGGCCACCGTTATTGAAGCCCTTCAAAATCAAGGATGGAAACCGGAGCGGAGGCTGGGAGTGTTCCGGACACTCAGTACCTTGATGGTGCTGGTTTCACGAGAAGCCTGGACGCCGGATGACCGCAGACGATTCCGCGAATTCTGCCTCAGCAGAGGATTCGCTCCCGTTTATTATCCGGACATGCCTGAAACAGAAAGGAACAGGGTAATACAGTTGCAGGAACCCGTTTATGCAAAAGGAGTACAGGAACTGCTGGAAGATACCGTGTCTTTTCACGCAAAGACCCCATTTGACCTGCAACCGGTTTCCGATGACAGACCTTATTTTGATCTCTTTCTCAACTGGTACCGGCTGGACGATATTCGCAAGAGTCTCGGTGGCAAGTGGGAAGGCCTGGTTGAAGCAGGCCTGCTTGTTCCCCTGCTGTTTTCCACAATGAGCCTGAGTGCGTTGCTACTCATCGGCATACCGATTCTGCCCCACTTGCGCAGGATGGAAAATGCTATATCGGTTTTACTCTATTTTGCCGGTATCGGTTTGGCTTTCATGCTGGTGGAAATCGCATTGCTGGAAAAACTTACCCCGTTTCTGGGTCAGCCGGTCTATTCCTTCGCCCTCGTGCTCAGTGGTCTGCTAACGGCTTCCGGGCTCGGTTCTTTCCTGAGCAGGAGGTTTTCAAGGACAGGAATACGGTTTTATTTTTTGCTGCTGCTTTTCGGTTTGATTTTCTGCTTCTGGAACCTCCCGGACTTGCTCAGTGAATTGTCCGGCGAGGAATGGATTTTACGGCTACTGTTTGGCTGGTTGGTGGTGAGTGCGAGCGGGCTGCTGATGGGTATTCCCTTTCCAGCAGGACTGAAGCATTTTGCGGTCTTTGGAAAGCAGACTGAGGAAAGAAGGACCCGGGTGGCATTGGCCTGGTCCGCCAACGCCTGTGCCTCAGTGGCGGGAGCGGCCGGCGCAGTCTGGATCGCACAGTTGGCCGGACAGTCAATCCTGTTTATGCTGGGGGCGCTGGCTTATGCAGCCGCCTGGTTGATCATGGAGTTTCGGTGAGAGTGAATGCGGAGACGACTATTCCTGTGCGACCCCAACCATCGGCACAAAACGGACTTGCCCGTGCTGCGAAGTATGCATTTTGCCCTGAGAGTCTTTCTCTATCAGAGTCATATTTTGAGAGTAACGCACATTGCCGAGGGGCAGGATAAGCTTACCACCGAGTTTTAGCTGATCCAGCAATGGACGCGGGACATGATTGGCCGCCGCGGTGATGATGATCCTGTCAAATGGTGCGTGCTCTATCCAGCCGTAATAACCATCGCCTTGGCGTACCTCAACTTTGTAACCAAGTTTTTTCAACCGAATTTTGACTTCACGGGCGAGGTTCGGTTTGATTTCCATGGAATAGGTATTCGCACCCATGGCCGCCAGCACTGCAGCCTGGTAGCCCGAACCCGTTCCGATTTCCAGCACCTTCATGCCCTTTTCAAGCTCCAGCAGTTGAGACATCCATGCTACCACGAAAGGCTGGCTGATGGTTTGTCCCTCCCCGATCGGCAGGGGACGGTCGGCATAAGCCAGTTTGCGAATGTGCTGCGGGACGAATTCGTGACGCGGCACCTGTTTCATCGCCTTGAGTACGGCAGGGTTCCAGATTCCCCGTGGGGTGATGTCCATGTCGATCATCTGCGAACGCATTGCCTCCCAGTCCACCGCCATGACGGAATTCGCTGGAAGTAGAAGCATTGAAAGAAATGCTGAGAAAACAAGGAATCCCTTCATCCTGCAAATTTTCGTGTGTACTAACATCGCTTTTCCTGTTATTCGAGAAAATACGTCTGTGCTTTCATATTTTCTTCCAAAATAGATGATTTGACCACGTCCTGCCTGTTTAATTCTTGTTGAAAGTGTTTTCTTCATTCCATCAATCAACTCCACTGTCACGAGGTTTATCGTGTCATCCCGAAAGTACATGAAGGATCTTATAAGATATCAACACTTTATCAGATCTCTCCCTCCGGTCGAGATGACAAGCTACAGTCAATAATATCAGTATCATACGAGAATTCAAGATTCCCGTTAATCAATATATTCCTGTTCAAATATCCGACGTGAAGGCCAGTGCAGACCGCTCAAAACCTGACCTCGAACAGTATCTATGCAAACCGCATGGGCTGATTCAGGCCGGATCATGAACCTTGTATCGAAAAATTGAGCCCGGACGTAACGGTAGCCGTTGTGACCGAATACCTGAAAGTAACCGTCCCGGGGAACAGGGTCGTCCCTGTTCCAGATCACGCTCTGCTCCAGAGGACTTCGTTCAAGGTGATCCAGAGATGCAATGTCCTCCAGGCTCCAGCGTTTGTGAACAGGTGCATGGGTCACAAGCAGGCCGTCCCTGATCAGCAGCAGTGGTAGTGATTCGAGGAAATCCCGCAGGAAATCAGGCAAAGTGCCGGAGCGCTCCAGTCCCAGAGAATTCAGAGTTGCATCTCCACTATTCATCAACCAGAGACCCGGCATGTAATTTCCGCTGCCCATGAAATAATCGAGCATCATATGCTCGTGGTTACCCAGCAACGCCTTCCCGTGCTTCCGGAAAAATTCAAGCACTTCCCGGGAGCGCGGCCCGCGGTCAATCATATCTCCCACCGAAACCGGATCATCATCCGGCATCTTTTTCAACAGCGCCAGTAGAGTCCGGTAATTCCCCTGGATGTCTCCGATCAGGTTCATCTTTTAATTCGGCTGGGATGTGGCTTAACGAAATCAACAGAATAACCTCAAAACAATTTATTTCTTGACAAGTTTAGCCCATAATATATAACTTCAAATAGATTTATACGAGGTATAATTTTAAGAAAACGCTGGAATTGATCCAATTTTCGGCTCTTCACGATTGTCATTACGGGCGTAAGGTAGAGCAGACCCGGAATCCAGGGGAAAGCGTTGCAAAGTCTGTTCTTAACCGGAGTGTTGGGCTGGATCCCGGATCAAGTCTGAGTTGACAAGACATGGGAACATGAAGTTTAATTTAATTTCAGAATTAAGTATCGACCCCCTTAATTCTGTTCAAGTTTTATTTACCGGATGTTCATAAATTAATCCGGCAATAATAGAACAACAATAAACCACGAAACAGGAGACACCGCAATGTCAGCAAAATCTATCAGCCGTTTTCCAGTTCCTGAACTCAAAGATTTGCCGGAAGACATCCGTGATAGGATCATGGCGGTCCAGGAAAAATCCGGATTTGTGCCAAATGTCTTTCTGGTGCTGGCACAGCGTCCGGATGAATTCAGGGCGTTTTTTGCGTATCACGATGCCCTGATGGACAAAGAGGGCGGTTTGACGAAAGGCGAACGAGAAATGATTGTGGTTGCGACTTCAGGTCTCAATCAGTGCACCTACTGTGTTGTCGCACACGGTGCGATTTTACGTATTCGGGAAAAGAGTCCGAATCTCGCAGATCAAATTGCGACAAATTACCGCAAAGCGGACATCACTCCAAGGCAGAAAGCGATGCTTGATTTCGCTGTCAAAGTCGCTTTGAAGTCTTCCGAGATCAACGACGCAGACTATGAAGAAATGCGACAGCACGGTTTTTCTGATGAGGATATCTGGGACACAGGGGCAATTTCCGCTTTCTTTGCTTTATCAAATCGAATGGCGAATTTAACAAGTATGCGGCCAAATGATGAGTTTTACCTCCTGGGGCGTATCCCAAAAAAATAGGCGGAAAAGCACCCGTTTCAGTCTGCCTCGTGAGGAACAGGACAAATTTCTTCGTTTTTCTAAAAAAATTCTGTGGCTGCTTTTTGTATTCAGCTGGATGATTCAAGCAGCAGCCGGTGGAACAATTATACAGAAAAGCAGCGGCGGCGTATCTTTCCAGATAGAGATAATCACGGAGGGTCTCGGTGTCCCGTGGGGCATGGTCTTTATA
>JAESQU010000138.1 GCA_016764995.1 SAR324 cluster bacterium
CAAAATAATAGTTCTGCCAGAGCAAGCATCAGGATCGATACCGGAGTTGAACAGGGCGGCGAAATCAGCATTCACTATGATCCGATGATCGCCAAGTTGATTGTGCACGCGGATTCACGCAAGCAGGCGATTGGAGCAATGCGTTCCGCACTGGCTCAATCCGGTGTTCTCGGTGTGGTGACAAATCTTGGTTTTCTGCAAAGCATTATGCGGCATCCTGATTTTGAAGAGGGTAAAACGGACACTCTTTTTGTTGATTCGCAGTTGGAATCTCTGTTGCCAAAAGATAAAGATTCCGCCAACTGGGTTTGTTGGGGAACCGCGATTTCATGTTTGTTGAAAGACTTTGCGGATTCCGAAAATAAAGCCCTAAAATCGATGGATCCATGCTCACCCTGGAACAGTCTTGGAAACTGGCGGGCCGGAATTCAGGAACCGCATCGAGTACAGCTGCGTAATCAGCAGGGGACAGAAACAGAAGTAAAGGCTTTTGAGGAAAATAATACTTTCCGAATATTGCGTGAAACAGGCGAAATTTCGGTCACGGTTTCTCCTCACGCAGACTTGCTGGATCTAACCTGGAACAGCGAGGGGCTGGAAGAATATGGACATCATTTGCTTGTTCTACAACATGATTCACAACTATTGGCGGTTCATGAAGACGGACGCACATTGTTCACACGGCTGGATCCTTTAGCTTTTGAACAGAGTGAGGAAGTGAGTGATCACCGCCTTTCCGCGCCAATGCCTGGAAACGTGATCCGTGTGCTGGTTAAGGCTGGTGACGAAGTAAGTTCAGGTCAACCATTGTTGGTTATGGAAGCGATGAAAATGGAACACACCATTGTCGCGCCTGCCAATGGGATTGTGGAACAAGTTCTTCTTAAACCCGGAGAGCTTGTGCAGAATGACGCAAAATTGGTCGAATTTTCTCTGCTCGAAAAATAATATTTTTTTCAAAAGGATTTACATGCGAAAGGTTTACAGTTCTCAGGATGTGAATCTGGTCCATTTTGCCAAAAGCGTCCTCGAGGCAAATAAAATTGAAAGTGTCATTCTGCGGGAACAACTGGCCGGAGTAGTGGGTGGAATCGCTCCTCTTGACGCTTGGCCGGAACTGTGGGTGATGGATGATGCAAAGTTGGAGGAAGTGCGGCTGTTACTTGATTCTGTGCTGAATGAAAATGAAACTTCAAAAAGTGCATGGAAATGTCCGGGCTGTGGCGAAATGATAGAGTCACAATTTACTCAATGCTGGCAGTGTGAAACAGAGTTTAAGTCAGCAGAATGATGATTAACAACTAATTATGATTGCTTCGTAACTATTCTGAAACCCGTAATTTGTCATTTCGATCGTAGTAAGAAATGACACCTCCCCTAAATTGCCTCTGGTTTTTTATTCATTTCAGTATTGCTGATTAAGTTACGGGGGGGATTCCGGATTTTCTACGACTACATCAAATTTACTATGTTGTCTTCCACGGTTCAGCTGTTGCATGTATAATATTAGGGGTCAGAGTAGTATTAAGCTAAAATTAAAAAAATTTATTAACCACAACAATATCGTGATAGCAAGAAATGGCACGAATGAAAAGAGCGGCGCCTGTAGGTGTTCCGGTACATATCCTGATCAGAGCAAACAACCGTCAGGCATGTTTTAGCGCTTCTGGTGATTATGCGGCATATTTGTGGTGGTTGAGAGAATATTCCGAAAAATATCAGCTTGATGTACACGCCTGGGTTTTACTTGAAAATCATCTTCATTTGTTATGTACCCCCAATTTAGCAGGAGGTTTGAGCCAAATGATTCAAGCTTTAGGCAGACAATATGTGCGCTTTTTCAATCAACAGAATCAACGTACAGGAACTCTGTGGGAAGGCCGTTACAGATCGTGTCTTGTGCAGCCTGAACGTTATTTACTCGAAATGTGTCGTTATATTGAGCTGAATCCAGTTCGATTGGAATTGGTAAGTCATGCTGCAGACTACAACTGGTCCAGTTATCAGATTAACGCAAATGGAAAGCCTTCCGCACTTTGTATGCCCCATGCTGAGTATTCGAAACTTGGCGCAACAAAAACAGAACAGACAGAAAAATATTTCGCATTCTGTGAACAAAATATTGGTGAAGAAATGCTAGAAGAAATCAGAAACAGTACAAATAAAGGACTGGCTATTGGCGACGAGAGTTTTAAGATAGAAGTTGAAAAAATGACAGGCCGTAGAGTCAGACCATTGAAAAGTGGACGACCATTTGGTTGGAGGAAAAATCAAAACACATGATAATATGCTTAAATTCTTATTCCAAAAATAACTGTCAGTAATGAAAAAATATCCAGCTAAACCTGAAGCAGTCTATTATTTCGGCACTTGCCTGGTGGATCTTATTTATCCGGAAGCCGGATTGGCGGGGATCAAACTTTTGCAGCGCGAAGGAGTGGAAGTAATTTTTCCACAACAGCAAACTTGCTGCGGTCAGCCAGCTTTTAATTCCGGATATCATGAAGAAGCCCGTAAAGTTGCTTCGACACAAGTTAAATTATTTCCTAAAGACATTCCGATTGTGACTCCTTCAGGTTCATGCGGAGGAATGATGCGCAAACATTATGCTGAATTATTTAAAAATGATGTTCTGCAAAATGAAGCGGAATCTGTCTCGGAACGTACATTTGAATTAACTGAATTTTTGGTGCATGTACTGAAAATAAAACTTGAAGACCTTGGTGAGCCGATTCAAGTAACGTGGCAAGCATCCTGTCATGCAAAAAGAGAAATGGAAATTGGCGACGCACCGAAGCAGTTATTGCGGCAGTTGAAAAACGTCGAGTTGCTGGAACTTGAGCGGGAAGATGAATGCTGTGGATTTGGCGGAACATTTGCGATTAAGGAACAGCACATTTCCGCGGCGATGGTCAAAGATAAGGTAGATGATATTTCAAAAACAGGGGCCAGTTGTCTACTCGGCGGTGATTGTGGTTGTCTGCTGAATATTTCAGGAGCAATGAAACATTCTGGAATTACCACAGATCACCAGCATATTGCCAAATTTATTTGGGAGCGTACCACCAACCAACAATCATGAGAAGATAGCATTAATGAACAAACAGCACATGAGGATTCACACGGTTCAATTTATTATTCCATACATTCAATTCGCACACGGGTGTAAGGTCCAAACTCTTCTTCCTCCAAAATTTCAAAATCCCCATGACAGTGTCTTATTGCACGCTCCTTTAACTGCTCACTTACTCCAGTTTTGTAAAATATAAATTGAGCTTGAGTGGCGCAACCGGAGAGTATCAGCAGTAAAAGCAACTTCGCGCAGATGGATCTTATTTTCAGAATTTTCAACTTATGCTTCATGGACTGTTTTGTTGCATAATTCCATAAACAGACTGACACTGCGCCACTCCACTACTTTTCCGGCAACTTCGTTTCGAAAAATATTCCGTAAATAAATTAACTCTTCCGAAGATAAATTTGCAGACAAACGCTGTCCGTAGCTCGAATGCGGACTGTTTTCCGGCGTTTCAAACCATTGTTCAATTTGAGCAGATCGAATCAAGGTTGGTGTGCGGAATTCCTTAATTTGCCAGCGAGTGATGTTCCAATTCGCAGACTCCAGTTCGGTACGTAGTGTAGCTGGAGTCCAGTTGCTGCGTGGATTTTCTGCGTCATTATAAATTCCTTCTTCTGCATCTTCCAGCAATTTTCGAAAATCAGGCTGCAGCAATTCATCCGAAATTAATCCTGAAAGACGTTGCCCAAGCGCCGGTACAGTTTCGCCAAAAACGAAAAATCCTTTCGGCAATATCCACTGTTTCAACTTTTCCAGAAAGACGGTTTTTTCAGCATGTTTTTGCAGCACATTCCTGCCAACAATCCTTTCGAAACGCAAATTATCAATTTCAAATGCTTCCGGATTTGCTGAACTATTCTGTACTATATTTGGTTTTATTCCGGAAGATGATTTTGCAAACAAACCGCTAAGTGTTTGTTTTTCTTGTTTAGAATCAACAAGCGCATAAACGGTTTCTTCAGCAATATGTCGTAGAAAATTTCCGAGAAGCAAACAGTCTCCTGCATTTATCACAAGTGCCAGAGTATTCCGTGAAAGCTTGCTCCATTCCGTTAAATGATCCCGGATTTCACTGAGCAATTCTCCGGAATTACCCACGGTTCTGGCTTCCCAATAATTTGAATTTCCGGATTGTTCTGCTGAAGTTTCGGAGAGAAAGGCCGCCAATTGTGCTTCACGATGTCGTGCGACATTTTCCTGAATCGATGCTTCGTAACCTTGATCTGAAGGCTGATAAAAAATCCGCCCCTGTAAAACGTCCGGAAGATATTGCTGAGCCACCCAGTGATCCCGATATGCGTGCGGATAAAGATAACCTTCACCATGTCCAAAGGCTTTGCCGTCACGATTTGCGTCCTTGAGCGAGTCCGGAACCTCATCCGCCTGTTCCTTTCTGACCACTGAAATTGCGTCAAAAAAAGCGAATGCGGAATTGCTTTTTGGGGCGGTACTCAAATACAAACAGGCTTGTGCCAAATGATATCGTCCTTCCGGAAGACCAACATAATCGAAAGCCTGGGACGCAGATGTTACCACACCCAAAGCATACGGATCCGCCATGCCGACATCTTCTCCGGCAAAAATCAGCATTCTCCGGAAAATGAAACGCGGGTCTTCACCTGCTTCAATCATTTTTGCCATCCAGAAAAGTGCTGCGTCCGGATCAGAACCGCGCATCGATTTTATAAAAGCAGAAATGGTATCGAAATGCGCGTCTCCATCTTTATCATAAAGCACTGCCCGCTGCTGAATTGATTCTTCCGCAACTTCCAGGGTGATGTTTAGCACACCTTCAGAATCAGCTTCACTTGTCAACACCGCAAGTTCCAACGCATTCAAAGCTGCCCTGGCATCGCCTCCGGAAACATGTGCCAGATGATGACGCGCATTGACTTCGATGACAACTTTTTTGCTGCCAAATCCACGCTCCGAATCTGAAAGTGCTTGCTCGATAATTTCCTCAACTTCGTCTGTATTCAGTGATTGAAGTTGAAAAATTCGGGAGCGGCTGACGAGTGCTTTATTGACTTCAAAATACGGATTTTCTGTAGTTGCGCCGATGAGGATTACAGTGCCGTTTTCCACATGCGGCAGGAGAGCATCCTGCTGTGCTTTGTTGAAACGATGCACTTCATCCACAAACAATACCGCACGACGTTGTTGCTCCGAACGTACAATTTTTGCGGTTTCAATGCACTTGCGGATATCCGCGATTCCGGACAAAACGGCGTTGATTGAAAGAAATTCTGCTTTGGTTGTATTGGCAATTATTCGTGCAAGTGTAGTTTTTCCTGTTCCGGGTGGTCCATAAAAAATCAGGCTCGACAATTGATCCGCTTGAATGGCACGGCGCAAAAGTCGTCCAGGTGCCAAAATGTGACCTTGACCGACAAACTCATCAATCGTTCGTGGTCGCATCCGGTCCGCAAGTGGAGCTTCTTTGCGGATTTGTTGTTCGTTTGTGTGTTCAAATAAATTCACTTGTAAGCCTGTCTCTTTTAGAATTGAATGGAACTTTCACTACTGAGTTTATATAGTGTATTGTACATCTCAAGCCGCCTTTCAAAAAGGTGCTATTCTTTCAAAATAATCTGCAAACGTACTCTGCTAAAATATGCCTTCCGGAACAACAACTCAAGCACGGATTCTGGAATTATGCGCTTTGATTCATCAGTATAATTATTCGTACTATTGCGGAAATAACTCTGCAGAAAGCGAAAATAGCTGTAATGATGAAACCTATGATGCCCTTGTTTTAGAACTGAAAGAACTTGAAAATCAGTATCATGAGTTGAAAACCGCTGATTCTCCAACCTTGGAAATCAAAGGAGAGCCGCATGCTGTTTTTCCAAGTCGGAAACATTTGATTCCGATGCTGAGTTTGGGAAATGTTTATTCATTGGATGAACTTAAAAGCTGGGACACCGGTGTAAAAAAATTGCTTGGAGGTCAAAGTCCGGAATACGTTTGCGAGTTAAAAATCGATGGTGTCGCGGTTTCCGCAATTTACAGAAACGGATCTTTGAGCGCGGGAGTAACTCGCGGTGACGGCAGCGAAGGCGAGGAAATTACGCCAAATGTTAAAACAATAAGCAGTCTGCCTTTACAACTCCAAGATGAGCGTGATTTGGAGGTGCGAGGCGAAGTTTACCTGCCTCGTAAAATCTTTGACTCTCTAAATCAGCAACGCCTAAAATCCGCTGAACCGCCTTTCAAAAATCCAAGAAACGCTGCCGCCGGTTCATTACGCTTGCTGGACAGCACCGAAACTCGCCGCCGCCGATTAGCTGTTTTTATCTACACAATTGCGGAAGGATTGCCTCATGAAACGCATGCCGGAAATTTGGATTTTCTGCGTCAACATGAATTTCCGGTAAATCCGGAAACAAAATTAGTCGGATCAATCGAAGAGGTGCTTGAATTTTGCCGCTACTGGGAAGAGCACAAAGAAGAACTACCTTATGATATTGACGGAATTGTTCTCAAAGTTAATTCTTTAAAACAACAAAGACAGCTTGGTTTCACCGCGAAATCGCCGCGTTGGGCAACAGCATTTAAATTTACCGCGGAACAGGCCACCACAGTGCTGCGGGAAATTGAGGTCGGGGTGGGACGCACAGGAATTTTAACACCTGTCGCAATTCTTGATCCGGTGGAACTAAACAATACCACCGTTTCGCGTGCGACTCTTCACAACTATGATCAGGTGGCACGTTTCAATTTGCATCTGGGAGACCATGTTACCCTGGAAAAAGGTGGAGAAATAATTCCAAAAATTGTCGCAGTTGATTCAACATTACGTTCCGCCGCTGCTCAAATAATCGAACCTCCGCTTGGCTGTCCTTCTTGCGGCACATTGGCGATTCGACCTGAAGGCGAGGTGGAATGGCGTTGCCCAAATCCGGAATGCCCGACACAGCAAAAGGAGCAAATTTTACACTTCGTTTCGCGCAGGGCAATGGATATTGACACAATTGGTCCGGCTCTGATTGAACAACTGCTAAGCAAAAAACTGCTGAAAAATGCTGCGGATCTGTATTTGCTGCGACACGAAGATTTGTCCGGATTGGAACGTATGGGTGATAAATCGGCTGAAAACGTCCTAGCCGGAATCGAAAAATCGAAACAGTGCGAACTGGGTCAGTTCGTTCACGCACTTGGTATTGCAAATGTTGGAGAAAAAACAGCTCGCATCTTGGCCCTCCATTTTGGTACGCTTGACAGGTTAATGTCATCAACTCCGGAGGAACTCGAAAAGGTTGAGGAAATTGGTCCAATTATCGCGGAAAGTATTTTTGACTTTTTTCAGCATGCGGAACAGCGTCAACTAATTGCGGATTTTCTTGAACGCGGTGTTGTTCCAGCAGAGGAAAAAATACTGGAGATTACGGACTCTCCATTCAGCGGAAAAATTGTTGTCCTGACCGGAACTCTTTCTGAACCGAGAGATGTCTGGAAAAAACGTCTGATTCAAGCTGGAGCAAATGTAACCGGTAGTGTTTCCAAAAAAACCGACTTCCTACTAGCTGGTGAAAATGCGGGTTCAAAATTGGAAAAGGCGGAAAAGCTGGAAGTCTCTGTCATTGACGAAGCAACCGCTCTAGAATTGTTGGCACAAATCAGTGCAAGTACTATTGTCTAAAAATCAGCTAAAATGAAACAAAACAACTGCTGAAGCTAAAACAAACTTAAAACATATTACTTTAAAATACCAATGAAAGGTGTCATTTTAGCCGCAGGTTATGCGACGCGATTTTTACCCGCCTCTAAAACAATTCCTAAGGAAATGTTCCCGCTGATTGACCGTCCGGCTATTGATTTCATTGTGCAGGAAATGGTTGATTCAGGGATTCAGGATATTCTGCTTGTTTCGTCTCGCAGAAAAAAAGTAATGGAGGATTATTTTGATCGCGAGGTTGAACTGACTTCCGCATTTTCTGAGTCAAATGAAATTGAAAAACTGAAAGTAATCAAACCAATTGAGGCTAATATTTTCACTCTGCGTCAGCAACACATGATGGGTACAGGAAACGCGTTGATGCTCGTTGAACCATTTGTTGATAATGAACCGTTTGTGGTGGCCTATCCGGACGATATTGTGTTGGGGAAAAAACCTCTTGCCAAACAGTTGATCGAAACCTGGGAAAAAACCGGCAACACCGTTTTGAGTGTCCAGGAATTGGCGGAAGATCAGTTATGGCGTTACGGAGTGATTGATCCGGAAGGCTCCGGAAAAATTATGAAGGTCAAAAAAATGGTGGAGAAACCGCCACACGGTACTGCTCCCAGCCGCTTTGTTTCTTTCGGTCGTTATCTCTACACACCCGAACTTTTTGACGCATTGCGAACCAGCGACAAAAGTCACTCATCTAAAAGTGAATTCACTCAAACGGAAGCCATCAACCACATGGCGGCACAGGGTCACGTGTCCGCGGTCCAATTTGAAGGAACCCGTTATGATTTGGGCGATCCGCTGGGGTTTCTGACTTCCGCATTGAAAATTGGCTTGCAGCGCGCGGAATTCAAGGAAACTTTGCTGAATGAAATGCGGAAACTGCTCGAACTGCATGACAATCCGAAAAATGAAAATAGCGGTTAAATTCATCTTCTAGTGTATCCTTTTTCCTGCTTCTAGCTCACCAAATTTTGTTTACGTATTGTGCAAAAGTTTTTACTCCGAAAAATTTCGGTTTTAGTTAAATGCACAAAATACTGATATTATATTTAAATGACTTCTTACAAAAAATATTATGCAAGAAACCGAAATTATTTTAATCCGCCACGGCGAAACCGAATGGAATGCTCAGCAACGTATGCAGGGACATTCCAACAGCGAACTTTCTGCTGTGGGCAGGGAGCAAATTCAGGCACTCGGCCGTTGGATGAAAAACGAGTCCTTTGACCACATTTACTCCAGCGATTCTTTGCGCGCCCGTCAAACTGCGGAGGCAATTACTCAGCACTCAGGACATACTCTGCAAATTGATCAACGGCTCCGTGAAAAAAATCTTGGTGTTTTTGAGGGCTTAACTTCTGAAGAAGCGAAAGAACGCTTTCCGGAAGTCTATCGACTTTTCAAAACAGCCGGCGCAAATTATGTGATCGATAAAGGTGAAAGCACGCAACAGCTTCTGGATCGTGCGTTGCAGTTTCTCGAAGAAATTCGTCTCAAGCATCCTGAAAAGCGTGTTGTGTTGGTGACACACGGCGGGATCGTGAGGGTTTTGATCAAGCACACTCTTGGGCTTTCCGTATGCTCACCAACACGTTTTATGATTAAGAACACAGGAATATTTCGTTTAGTCTGGAAAGAAAAATGGCTTGTTACCCAAATGGGCGGAGTTTTACACTTAGCAATGCTGCAACAAACGCTTTAGCTTGTCCGAGCTGAAATATGGTGCTACCTTTCAACTTTGAAATATTTCAGCCGCTAAGAACAATAAGAACAATAAGAAAAATTTCCTTTGATTGTTAATCTCTTGCACTCGGCGCCTTAATGCCTATTTTCAACATTTGAAACTTTGAAACTCATCTATTAAGTCTCATAGTGTCTCAGTGCTTTATTGCCTTAGTGCCTATTTTTAACTTAGAAGTCTTTAACCTTGAAGCATAATTTTTGAATTTCTTTAAATTCCTGCACAAAAGCAGTCCTGAAAATTTAATCTGGGAAAAAAAGGATTCCGGAGTAACGGTCCAGGTTTGGGAAAAAGAGGATCGCCGCGAATTACGTTTCGGCAACCACATTATGCAGAGCGTTTTTTCCAGATTAAAACCGGATTATCTGGTATTACCCTATTCCCGTTTCATGTTGCTGGGACTGCTTTTCTGTCCGGAACCCAAGTCTGTTCTGCATATCGGTCTTGGCGGCGGCAGCATTGTCCGCTGGATGCACCGTGAATTTCCTCAACTTCAGCAAACCGTCATCGAAGTCAATTCCGCAGTTATTGAGGCAGCACACCTTTTTTTTGAGTTGCCGCAAGACAAACGTTTGCGAGTGTTGTGCACAGACGCAACAGAGATTATGCCAACTATGACTGAAAAATTTGATATAATATTTTTGGATGCTTACACAGACTTCGGTGCTCCGGAAGAGGTGAAGTGTGTTGAATTTTTACGAAACTTGCGCTGGTGCCTCAATTCAACTGGATGGCTTGCAGGAAATACTTGGACAATGACTGGGGATTTCATTGAACAGTGCGAGATTTGGAAATCAACATTCTCCCAAGTACTTGAGGCTCGTGCTAATCGGAAAGGCAATGTGATACTTTTCGGCAGCCAACTTTCACAACTTCCTGAAAAAAAAGAATTTGAGGCAACAGCTAAGATTTTACAAAAACGTCACCAGTTTGATTTCCACAAAATGCTGCGTGAATTGCATGCCGTCATATAAAATTAGGGGAACCTCTAAAAACTCGCTTTACAAGTAATTATAAGATAAATAAACCTTTCACAATCCGCAGGTTGAGCCGTTCCCTGCCCCTGTCAAAGGGGACGCTAACCTTTATTTCTTTTTATAAAAAGGGTAGCGTCCCCTTTATTTCATGTCTGAGTCCGCAGAACTGTCTGAATTTGTTTTCAGAAAGTATTAATGTCCGAAGTTTTGAATTTATAAAATGAATAATCCGCATTTGGTAAAACTGTGGGGATTGCGTATTTCGGATCATTGATTAAGTTGAATACAGCCGGATCCTGAGCTTTGAGTAGTTTTTTAGTATTGGGGCACCACTCTGTTTTTGCCTTTTTCCGACCTGCGGAAGAGTCATGCATACCTAAATTGGTACTAACTGACCAGTAAATATATTCGGTCATCATGGTGGCATAGTCTGCTGTCGGGTCAGCATAAAAGTACCAGGCGTCGCCTGAATCCACTAAATCTGACCAAATGGGACAGGAGGTGTTATTGTAAGTCCAGTTGCATTCTTCTTTGGCGCATCTTTGCTCACCGCCCCTGGCAACATCCATTGCTTTGGCCAGCGAGGAGGTGGAAGTATTGGATTCTTCAAAAACCATTGGATAGATACTTGAGTAACCCCTTTGTGAAATAAGATGAAAAATTTCCTCAATACTCGCGTCATGACTTTCACCATCCGCATAATTTTTCAGCGTCTCGTAGGCACCCAAAGATGTGTACTTGTCTGCTCCGATTTCGTCCAAAGGATCCGAGTTTATTTCAACAGAATTTCCTTCCTGTAGATTATACATACTCACATAAGCACTGAGCTGATACAGCTTTTCAGTTACGCAGGTGTTGTCCGGCGTGCCATCTTCATTGTTGTCAATCAACTCTGCGGTAATGTTTGCGGCGTGCAAAAGTTTTTCATCTGCTACCTCAGCAGTTGCCAATATGTTAATTCCAAAAACAACTAAACCTTTGGAATAGTTGGCGCTTTTTGCTAAAGACGGTGTCACCTTATTTGCTACTGAGCCACCAACGGTTCCGACTACAGTTACGGAAGTTTTGCAGGCAGTAGGTGATGCAGGGGAGATGATTACATTTTCGAGCACATTTTTATCATCATCTTCCTTTTTCGCATCTTCATCTCCATCCTCATCCTCATCATCTTGATCCTCTTTTTCATCTTCATCCTCATCCTCTTCATCTTCCTCTTTACAATCTTCATCATCATCATCACAAGTTGTTTTTCCCTGCGCTTCACGCTGAAACTGGAAACCGTTTTGAGTGTATTGAACGCTCAGTGGCGAAGTCAGGAAAAGCAGGAAAATCAGGATAGTCAGTATATTTCTCATAGTTTTCTCAATTGTTGGGTAGGGGCGAGTTAATTGAAACAGGCATTTATCCTGTCACATACATAAGTTTCTTAACTCAGTCCCATGAAAAATGAGACTTGCTGGCTTCGTAAAAAGTTGTCATTCCCGCGAAAGCGGGAATACAGAAACTTGTAAGTATCTGAAATAATGGATTCCCGCTTTCGCGGGAAGGACAAACATGGGTGTCATTATGACTTTTTACGGGGCCATCATTTATAAACGAAACCGAGTTTTCGGTCAGTCATTGTCTTAGTTGGCTAGGCCTTTGTTTAAAATTAAAATTGTACCTTTTTAGAAAGTGATAATATCCGCAGTTTTAAATGTATAAAAGCCATAGCTGGCATTCGGTAGCACAGTAGGAAAGGCATAGGTGGAGTTGTCAATCAAATTGTAGATTGTGGGATCCTGAGCCAGCAATTTTGCTTTGGTATTCGGACACCATTCGGTGGAGGCTTTGGTCAGGCCGGCTGCAGAATCATGCATGCCAAATTTTGAACTGACTGACCAGTACATATATTCTGTCTGCATAGTCTGGTAATCCGCAGTCTTATCTGCATAAAAGTACCAGGCTTTATCATTACTGGTGTTATCTACAGAACCTGCTGTTGAGCAGTCTGTATTGTTGTAATCCCAACCTGTAGAATTGTCTCCAGCAGACAAATCTCTTTGTGGAGTTGTACTTCCTCTGGCCACGTCCATCGCTTGAGCCATGGTAGCTGTTGAAGTATTCGATTCTCCAAACACGGTCGGATAAACATTTGAATATCCATACTGAGTAATCAAGTGAAATATTTCTTCAATACTGGCATCATGACTAACATTATCAGCATAGTTATCTACAGTTTCATTTGCTCCTAAACTAGTCATTTTTGTAACTTCAGCGTCTACCAGTGTATCGGTGTTAAATTCGCTGGAATCTGTATTGTACATGGTCACATAAGTACTCAGATCATTTAATTTTGCCACAACGCAGGTATTATCTACGGTTCCGTTCTCATCGTTATCAAGCAGTTCAGCCGTAACATTTGCTGCATGTAAGAGTTTCGCATCTGACACTCCCGATGTCGCCAGCAGGCTAATGCCAAAAACGGTCAATCCTTTAGTAAAACTGGAACTTTTTGCCAAGGCAGTCGTTACTAAATTTGAAGAATTATCACCCACTTTACCAACAGCCGTAGACGAAACTGTGCAGCTTGTTGATGAAGTTGAAGTTGTTGATGTAGTTGATGTAGTTGTTGTTGTCGAATCCTTCTTGCAGCCAAGAACAAGAAATAATGGGAGTGAGATAACCAGTATAATTTTAAGTAATTTCATTTTTCCTCCTTAGTTATTGTCCTAATGTTAAACAATTAATAATATTAATTGTAATTAAAGGGCATGCTAGCCCCCCCTCCCTTCATGTCAAGTAAAAATGGTGGTTTAACAAATATAAATCTGAAATCCACTCCGTTCATAAATCAGTATTTAATAAAGGGGACGCTACCCTTTTATAAAATAAAAAAATAAAAGGGTAGCGTCCCCTTTATTACATCTTCAATAACAGTTGAAAAACCGAATTGGGTGGGGAGGTTTGAAGGAAGGAGTCTTGTTCTGAAATTTATGAGCTGTAGATATGCTTGTAAAGCTTGTAGCTCCTGTAAACTCTTTTGACGTAATTTCTAGTTTCAGTAAATGGAATTTGTTCTACAAAGGCATCCAGGGATTTTCCTCTCCAGCGGTTGATCCATTTGAGCATATTGTGGGGACCGGCGTTGTAACTTCCCGCAGTGTAAATAAGTTCGGATTTGAAGCGGTCTGCAAGGCTACCGAGATAGAGTGTTCCCAAACGCGCATTCAGTTCAGGATTAAAGATTTCGGCTTTTTCATTGAGTTTAATTTTCTTTTTCCTGGCAACAGCTTTTGCGGTTGCCGGCATCAGTTGCATCAAACCCATGGCTTTGCTTGAAGACAATGCCTGTGGATCAAAGTGACTTTCCTCGCGCATAATTGCCAAGGCAAAATATGGATCAATTCCGGCCTGGTTTGCATAGCTTTTCAATAGTGACCAGTACGGCCTAGGGTATGCCAGTTCCCAGAGCGGATGTTCTCCTACCGCAAGGGTAACCATTCGCGGCAGATAATAATTTGCAACAATCCTGAGCAATGAGTAGTACTCTCCTCTGCGATGAAGCAGGTGGCTCACATGCCAATTAAGCGCGCGGTCTTTATAATGACCTAATCCGGCAAACAATTCTTTGAGTGCTTGTTCCGGTTCAGCAACATCAAAAAGGAATTCTGTTCTCTTCAGCAATTCTTTAGTTTTCTTGCTGAGCTTCTCATTCGGTTTTTTGTACAGTTTTGCTTTGCGGGATTTGTGCATTTTCAAAATACTTTCAGGAATATCATCTGTGGAAATCAGGCGCATTCCGTAATAAGTATTTGGCTGGCGAAGAATCAACTGTTCGAAGCTTTTTTCCGCAAGGTCCTGCCTTCCTATTGCTTGTTGTAATTTACCTTGCCAGAACAGCAACTTTGCTTTCAATTCAGAACTATATATTCTTGTTTTAAGTCCTTTTTTAAGGTATTCAAGAGCTTTCCGGGTATTCTTTTGCTGCTGATATGACCAGGCTAATTCCCATGCGGATTCTGCCGCAAGTGGATGTTTTGGGAAATGACTTAGCAGGCGATTCCACCAAAACTGTGCTTTGCTGATTTCCGAATCCAGTACGTAACGTGTGGCAAATGTATCAAACAAAACTGGAAGCTGTTTGGCTTTTGCATTCAGTCTTTCAAGTTTATAGATGGTGCTGCGTCCAGCAGGAATATTTTTGCGCTTTATGTAGGATCGTGCAGTCCAATAGAGTTGAGATTCTTCTTTGAGGTACCATTTTTTTGAAAGCGTTCCCTCACGCCGAAGTTTGATAATTCGAGCATAATATTTTTTCGCAAAAAGTGCTTTCAAGTAAGCATCTCCAAGTTTTTTCAAGAGCTTCCCGCTGCGTCCTTTGCTAAGCGCAGGAAGGTGTCTAATCAGGTATTTGTTTAATCCGAGTTTTGTCAGGCTCCGGACACGATTGGAAATCTCGGCAGCTGACATTTTTTTAAAATCATTGGCAGTTAATTTTTTATGGGACAAAATAGCGGTTTTTCTATCATCCGGAAATTGCCAGCCCAAAACTCGATATTTGTGTTCAAGTTTTACTCCTTTCAGTTTTGCTCCACGTAGATAAAGTGCGTGAATTTCATAATCCGTGAGGAACCATTTGTGGTTTTTCCGTGTGTCATACAGCAGATGGAAAATTTGCCGGACTTCTTTATCAGTACTAAATTCACTTTTAATATTTTCACGGAGTGCACTTAGGTAAAATTTCATTTCCGGAAGTTTAAGTAATTTCCGGATGTTGATGATTGCTTCCCGGTGTTGATTTGCACGAAGTTGAATGCGAATTTTTTGAAAAATCCAGGCATCAACCACCTCTGATTCAGGAGTTTGTTTGAGACTTTTCAGGGCGGCTTTGTAATTTTCCATTTGCAGTTGACATTTTGCGTTCAAAATTCGTGAACGACTCCACAATCCATTGTTAATCCACGACTTTGGTTTTGCCAAAGGTTTCAACTGTCGAATGAGAACCTTGCAATCTCCATTTTCGTAGAAATTTATGTAAGGTTTCCAGGAGGAATTTTTGTGCGCAAAAACGGAATTGACTGGTAACAAAAGCACACAAACCAAACCGGCGCATCCTGTAACCCACAAAGAGTAACTGAAATATTTAAGGATTTTATTACAAACGTTTGCTTTTAGGCGGTTGATACTCTGAAACATCTTTAAGTCAGTTGGTATAGTTGGTGCTTGTTATTGCACGACAAAGTTAATACTGCTCTTTGGAACCTCAAAAAGCAAGAGCAAATATCTTGCCTAAATGATTCAAAAGTTTTGATTTCCGCAAAATACATATGAAGAATGAAGTTGAGAAAATTGAGGATCAGTTTTCGGCGAAACATAAAAATGATGATCCGGATGATGCCGCACAGACTGTGCCTCTTATGCCATTAATCATCAAGCAGTCTCCTAAATACACAAAAGGCACAAAGTCGCTGCCCTATGAATTTGGCGCGGAAACTTATAATGTTTACAGCAACCTCAAAAATCCGTTTATGGTGGGTATTTTATCCGCAAATACTGAACGAATACAATTGGATCCCATCAAAACTCAAACCCTTTTTCAACAATTTGAAAAAAAATCTACTTACACACTTGAGTATCCACTTAACATTTCCGCACACCGGAAACGAAAACTCTCTTCTTCAAATGAGAGAGAAAGCAAATTGAAAAATGCTTCCTCAGAATATCTGCCCAGAGGAAAATTGAAGGAAGATAAACGTAAACTTCAGGCATATATTCAAAGTTTTTTCAGCTATTTTTTGAAACAACTTACGGAAGATCCTGGAATGCTTCCAGTCATCATTAACGAGCTCATTCCATTATTTGTGGAACACCAAATTCGAATTCGATTTTTTGAGGCATTTAGCCAAATCCGTGCAATCGATGATTTAATCAGTACCCTCAAAAAAATCAGCAATGATTTTGAATTGGAAAATTTTGAGCTTTTCTGCAGCGCGCTTTTTGTCTTTTATGGCTCCCGGAACAGCGAGTAGTTTAAGGCAACAAAGTAGAATCTCCAATTTTAAACCCCAAATTTCATTGCTTGATGAGGCCTTCCTACATTGAAGTTGATCTAAATAATTTAAGACATAATCTCGCATTGATCCGCAAACATACAGACAATCGAGCGGTGATGGCAGTCGTCAAGGCAAATGCTTACGGTCATGGTCTGTTGAGGGTCGCACAGTTTTACGAAAAACTAGGCGTGAACTGTCTTGGTGTTGCTTTGCTGGAAGAGGGAATTCTTTTGCGAGAGTCGGGAATAACTTTGCCGATCGTAGTTTTTGGCGGCGTGTCGGCGCAGCAGATTCCGGAATTCCTGGAATGGAATTTAGAGTTCTTTGTTGCTTCTCCGGAAATGTTGGAAATTACTGAAAAAATTTGCAAATCACAAAAACGGCAGGCAACAGTACATCTTAAACTGGATAGCGGAATGGGCAGGATCGGAATTGATACCGAGGATTCCGCAAAATTTATTGAAGACGCAGTTCGCGCAAAACACATCAGGGTTAAAGGAGTTTGTTCACATTTGGCCTGTGCGGATGATCCGGAAAATCCATTGACATTAAAACAGGTGGAACGGTTTTTAGATGCAGTCTCAGTTTTTGAACGTCTTGGCGTTGAGATGCCTTTACGTCATCTTGCCAATTCCGGAGGAGTACTTTACTTTCCGGAATCACATCTGGATCTGATTCGTCCGGGGATTTTGCTGTATGGAGTATATCCTGATGCGTTAAGTCCGCATATTCTGGATGTGCGTCCGGCTCTCCAGTTGAAATCCCAGGTTTCTTTTCACAAATCTGTTCCGTCCGGATTTTCTGTCAGTTATGGTGCAACCTGGACTTCAGAAAAGCCATCGGAAATCTCCACAGTTCCACTGGGTTACGGTGATGGTTATCGGCGGCAACTTTCAAATTGCGGAGAGGTGCTGATTCGTGGAAAACGCAGAAAAATTGCGGGACGGGTTTGCATGGATCAGTTTATGGTAAACTGCGAAAATGAATCAATTAAAACTGGAGACGAAATTGTTTTGATTGGGCGACAGCAAGACCAATGCATTACTGTTGAAGAGCTTTCCGTTTTGGCGGAAACAATTCCGTATGAAATTTTGACCAACCTGAATGAACGCCTTCCCAGAATCTATACCAACGAGTAAAAACAAGAATTGATTTGCGTTCTTGACTTGAATCCGCTAAGTTTGCGCGTGTCTACGAACATTGTGTAAAACTTAAAAAAACCACCTTTTTGTTTAAATAACAACTATTTATGCACTTGTAAAAACTTGTCATTCCCGCGAAAGCGGGAATCCAGAAACATGTAAGTAACTGAAATGATAGATTCCCGCTTTCGCGTAAAGGACAACAAAGCATTCAGTTTTGACTTTTTACCGGTCCATCAACTATTTATGAACCTGTAAAAAGTCCTAACACCGTGTCATTTCGAGCGAAGCGAGAAATCTTATATAAGCTACCACTCTAATATCATTAAGATTTCTCCCTGTGGTCGAAATGACAAATTATGGGTTTCAGCGTTTTTACAAAGCCATCATGTATGATCTCCACAATTTTTCATTTAGACTTTAGTCAGAAATAAATTACAAATGCCGTACACAGTTTTAAGTCAACTTAATATCTACCCGCTAAAATCGGCAGGAGGAATAGCTCTGGCAAACGCCAATCTTGATCGGAGGGGCTTGGTACATGACCGGCGCTGGATGGTTGTGGATGATTCCGGGGAATTTATTTCTCAAAGAACCTTCCCTAGAATGGCTTTGATAAACACAGAACTTGTTTCTCAGATGCTGATTTTGAACGCACCGAGAATGCCCGAGCTATGCATGCCTTTGTATCCCACAGAAGGCACGTCTCAAGAAGTGGAAATATGGGGCGACCGCTGTGAGGCGTGGACCGCTACACCGCAATCATCAAGTTGGATCAGTCAGTATTTGGGAAAAAGCTGTAAAATCGTTTTTATGCCGGATCACAGCAATCGTCCGGTGGATCCTGACTTTGCGGTTGACGAAAACCAAGTCGCGTTTTCAGATGGTTTTCCTTTGCTGCTGATTTCTGAATCTTCCTTGAGTGACCTGAACAACCGTCTTCCGGAAAGCGTAGCGATGAAGCGCTTTCGCCCAAATCTGGTTGTGAAAAATACTAAGCCTTATGAGGAAGACAGTTGGAAAAAGATCAAAATCGGCGAGTGTGAATTTAATGTCGCAAAACCATGTTCACGCTGCGTCTTGACCACAGTTGATCCGGAAACAGGTGAATTTTCCGGAAAAGAACCTTTGCGGACTTTGGCAACTTATCGAAAACACAACGGAAACGTTTTGTTTGGCCAGAATCTGATTGGGACAAAAATGGGAAAGTTGGAAGTCGGAATGACTGTAGAAATTATTTAAAAATATTGAATAGAAGTTTGAAGTATCTCAGAGTTTAATAATGAAAACATAAAATTCTGATGAGTTAGTTGCCAGCATTGAAGAGGCGGGGGAATTTTAGAAAAATGGGAAGTCCGTAGCAAGTGCTATTCTAGCCTTCAATTTCTTGCTGTACTTTTTACTACCCTTTCGCTGTCTCCTTTTGATTGAAAACACACCTTAACATACTGTCTTAATTTTTGGGGTCCTCTATAAGATTCACTACTCAACCACTATCCTAAAAAAGATGAATTTCGGCTTGATTGATATTGTAAGATTTAGCATCATAGTTGAGGATTGCCTGTTTGCAAAAGCTGTTTTAGTGTCAAACGTCTAAGGCAATCATTTCAAGAACACGTTTCTTTAATCTAAACAGAAGGAGGCGCCATGCGTTTCATAAAAATAGTTACTTTAGTACTTTTTCTTTCTGCCTTTGCACTGCAACCGGCTTTTGCCAAAAAAATCCCTGTGGGAATGCTGGTTGAAATACAAGGCAAAATTGAATACAGCAAAAATGGCAAACGCTGGAAAAAAGTACGCCGTAACAAGTTTGTCTATAAAAATTATTTAGTCAGGGTTGGTGCAGACAGCACAATCAAGTTCCTGAATCAAAAGACGAACGAAACCACTCTGATTACAGCCAATTCCAAAGTAAAGGTTACTCCCGATGGTTTGGAAGTAATCGAGGGAAGTCTTGGTGAAACCAGTTCCGGAGGCGGTTTATTGGCCGGATTGTCAAAGCAGTTCTCAAAGACTCAGAAATACACGACCGTACGCCGTGCAGTCAAAAAGGTAGGTATAAATCTCAAACTTGCGACTAACACTGTTTCTGCGGATTTTTCGGAACTGGCATGGGAAACTGCCGGTGCTGATTATGCGTATCGCTTGCATTTGGGAACAAAGGACCGTAAAACCAAAACCTGGACTGATTCTGTTGTTTATGAGGTGCCATCAACTGGAAATGAGATTGTACGTACCAAAATAAAACCTATCAGTGAAAAACAAAAATATTTTGTTGAGGTTTTGGACGGAAGCGGTGCAGTGGCTTTCACCACAAAAGCCGCAAATTTGAAATTTCTTTCCGGAAAGAAACTGGCCAAATTTGAAAAACAAAAGGTTCAGTTCCAAAGTCTGGATGAAAGCGGTTTTATGTACGCCGGTTTGCTCAAAGATAACGGACTGCTGGTTCCAGCTTTAGATCAGTACACAAAATTTTTCACGGAATTTTCAGATGACGAAGACATCAACGAACTGCGTCCTTTCCTGATCGAAGTTTACTCCCGTTTACGTCTGGCACATCTCAAGTCAGTTGAGTTGAAGAAGTACGAATCCGCAGAGTAATTCGCGGCATTCCGGATTTATAAGGAGCCGTGAAAACGGTTCCTTATACCAACTCAAATCATCTCATCTTAAAGCAATGTTTCCGGAACTAACTCTTTTGCTTCCGGAAAACGTTTAGTCCATTTTCCAACCTCTTCAGCAAATTTTTCTGCCTGTTCCGGAGCCGATGCCGCAAAGCGTTTCGGATCATTCAGCACTGCCAAAATTTCCTGCAAATCTAAAGGAATCCGTTCATCATCCGCAAGTCGCTGTGCCAAGTCATTTTCGCTTTTCTCGCCAGTACGCAAGGATTCCGCAACCGTGACCGTGTGTTCTTTAATCGCCTCATGCACACTTTCCCTTCCGCCGCCTTTTCGTACTGCTTCCATCAGCAAAGTTGTGGATGCCAAAAACGGCAGATACTGTTTTAACTCCTGCGCGATTGCGGCTTCATAAAAACCCATTTCTGCCAGCACTGTGAGAACCGCTTCGAGTTGTCCGTCCGCTGCGAAAAAAGATCCGGGAAGCGCAACTCTGCGAACTACTGAACAAGAAACATCTCCTTCATTCCACTGATCGCCGCCCAATCCGGAAAGCATTGTGCCGAAACCGTTGAGAATTTGGTGAAAACCGTTGATCCGTTCTGAGGTGCGCGCGTTCATTTTGTGAGGCATTGCGGAAGAACCAACTTGTCCCTGCTGAAATCCCTCGCTTGCCAAGCCTTGTCCTGCCATCAAACGCAATGTCCGCGCAAAATTCGAAATTCCGGAACTGAGCGCAATCAGTGCCCGCACGGTTTCAACATCCAGACTGCGTGGATAAACTTGCCCCACTGCATTAAAAGACTCAGTGCAGTCCAAATGTTTCAGTATTTGTTCACTCAGTTGCCGCACCTTTATTTTGTCACCGTTCAGCAAAACCGACTGATCAAGCCGCGTTCCAACTGCGCCCTGCAAACCACGCAGCGGATAATTTTCGATCAAATGATCGAACCGTTTTAAGGCAAACATAATTTCTTCACCGAACATCGCCAGACGCTTGCCCAATGTTGTAGGTTGTGCCGGAACATTGTGGGTGCGCGCGACGAGCATGATGTCTTTGCTGCGTAAACTCCAAGACGCAAGTTGATGCAGAACCGCCACGGCTTTTATTCTCAGCAGACGCAGCGAACGGAGAATCTGCAGTTGTTCAACATTGTCCGTCAAATCCCGGCTCGTCATGCCTTTATGAATCTGTTGATGACCTGCCAATTCACAAAATTCCTCGATACGCGACTTAACATCGTGCCGTAATTTCCGCTCTCTTTTCGCAATGCTTTCCAGGTCAACTTGTGCACTGACTTTTTCATAATCCACAATCGCGGATTCCGGAATATCAACACCCAAATTACGTTGTGCTTTCATGACCGCAATCCAAAATTCACGCTCCATGCGGACTTTTCCTTCCGGAGACCAAATGGCGGAAATCTCAGTACTGGCGTAACGTGCGGCAAGAATATCGGGAATCATTTATAGTCGCTGGTTGGAGGGTTTTTTCAGCCACGGAATTTCGCGGATTAAAACGGATACTATACCGGAAACTAGAATATTGGTTTTAGCCACGGAATTTCGCGGATGAACACTGATGTAACTGAATCTAGCTGAAAGTTTAATTGATTTTTTTTGGGTTAAAAAACAGCTTGCTGCGTTTTTCGAAAATCACAAACCAACTTTGCCGCGCACTCTATCCAAGACTTGTCGGGCGATGACACGTGCCTTGTCACGTCCGTTTTCGAGGATACCGTTTAACTTTGTCTTGTCATTCCGGATTTGCAGATAAATTTCCCGTGGCCCCTTTAGTTCAGCATTCAGCGCTTCGAAGCAAAGTTGCTTCGCTTCACCGTAACCCATTCCTCCCGCACGGTATCGTTCGGCCAAAGCTTCTTGTTCCGCCTTTCCGGCAAAACATTGGTAGAGCGCGAAAACACTACACGTTTCCGGATCTTTCGGTTCACCCACTGATTTTGAATCAGTAGTGATTTTCATGATTGCTTTACGAAATTGTTTTTCCGGTGCGAGCAAAGGAATGACATTTCCGTAGGACTTGCTCATTTTTCGTCCATCCAGTCCGGGAATAGTCGCAACCTCTTTTTCAATAATTGCTTCAGGAATTACAAACGCTTCTCCGTAAAGATGATTGAAGCGAATCGCAAGATCACGTGTTATTTCAAGATGCTGGCGCTGATCCTGTCCAACAGGTACAAAATTTGAGTCATAAATCAGAATGTCACAGGCCATCAAAACAGGATAACAAAACAGACCCATGCTGATTTCCTGATCTTTGGAAAGCGCATCCTTATAAGCATGCGCCCGTTCCATCAATCCTTTTGATGTTATACAGGAAAGAATCCAAGTCAGTTCAGTAACTTCCGGAATGTCTGATTGTCGAAAAAAGGCATGGTTCTCAAAGTCCATACCAAGCGCCGCGAAAACGGCCGTTAGATCGTAAGTGTTTTCCCTGAGTTGTTCGGGATCACGTACTGAGGTCAGGGCGTGATAATCGGCGATGAAGTAAAACGTCTCGTGCGTTTCCTGTAATTGTATCGCCGGTTTTATCATACCCAGATAGTTTCCTAAATGGGGGGTGCCGGTAGGCTTTATGCCAGAAAGTGAGCGGGGTTTTGCGCCCATATTTTAAACTGATGCAACAACTGCGACTTCGCTGGGAATAACGCTGATATATTTGCGTTTATGTTTTCCGCTTCCTTTTTGAATGAACTTCACGTGTCCTCCTACAAGGGAAAACAAAGTAAAATCTCTTCCGGTACCAACGTTTGTACCTGCGTGAAAAGTAGAACCGACTTGACGTACCAGGATATTTCCGGCTTTAACAAGTTCGCCGCCAAATTTTTTCACGCCACGTCTTTGGCCTTGAGAATCACGACCATTGCGACTGCTGCCGCCTGCTTTTTTATGTGCCATTTTCTTTTTTAGCTATATGTTAAACGGCTGCAACTTTTTCAGGAGCAACATTTTCCGGAGCAGATTTTTTTGCTTCTGCTTTTTTAACTGTAACTTCTTTGGCGCTGATCTTATCAATTTTAACCAGAGTGTGACCCTGGCGGTGCCCATATTTACGACGATAAGTTTTGCGGCGCTTGCGTTTGAAAACAATAATTTTTTTGTCTTTTCCATGTTGCAGAATCGTTCCCTGAACTTTTGCTCCGGCAATAACCGGGCTCCCAAATTTCAGTTCTCCCTCTTCTCCTCCAATTGCCAGGACCTCATCTGTCTCAAATGCGTCTCCCGGCTCAGCGTTCATTCGGGCAAATCGAATGGTGTCTCCTTGAGCAACACGGTACTGTTTTCCTGCTGTGCGTATAATTGCAAACATCTTCTAATTCTCTTTTGTTAAAATTGTTTTTTAAATAACCTAATATTATTACATTAGTGTGAGCTCGTAATCAAGCTTTTTCAAATTTTTTCTTCCAATAACACCGCAACAGGCTTTTTTATCGTCTTGACCAGCAACGTGTGTTAAGATGTGCGTTTATTTCAAAAAATTTATTATAGCAAAAATGGAGCAGAATGAGTGAAAAATATTGGAAATCGTGCGGAAATTACACTGACATCCGTTACGAAAAATCAGCAGAAGGCATTGCAAAAATAACGATCAACCGTCCTGAAGTCAGAAACGCGTTCCGTCCACTGACTGTACGGGAAATGCGCAAGGCTCTTGAAGATGCGCGTGAAGACACACAAATCGGCGTCATCATTTTAACTGGTGAGGGAGAAAAAGCATTTTGTTCCGGCGGAGATCAACGTGTCCGTGGTGACGCTGGATACGAAGACAATGAAACCGGACATATGCGTCTCAATGTTTTGGATTTTCAGCGTGATATCAGAACTTGTCCTAAACCTGTTGTGGCAATGGTTGCAGGATATGCCATCGGTGGAGGACACGTTTTGCACGTCATGTGTGATTTGACGATTGCTGCCGATAACGCTATTTTTGGTCAAACCGGACCCAAAGTAGGTTCCTTCGACGGCGGTTACGGTTCGAGTTATCTCGCCCGAATTGTTGGACAAAAAAAGGCCCGGGAAATCTGGTTCCTCTGTCGGCAATACAACGCGCAACAAGCTTTGGAAATGGGACTGGTCAACACCGTTGTGCCATTGGAAAATCTTGAAGCAGAAACCCTGGATTGGTCAAGGGAAATGCTGCAGCATTCGCCGATGGCCTTGCGCTGTTTAAAATCCGCACTTAACGCGGATTGTGATGGACAAGCCGGTTTGCAGGAAATGGCAGGAAACGCGACCATGTTATTTTATATGTCAGAGGAAGGACAGGAAGGACGAAATGCTTATCTGGAAAAACGAAAACCGGATTTTAAAAAATTTACACGGCGTCCATGAATTCCGGAAAAATTTTCAGCGTCTGGCTTCTGGCAGTCAGACCAAAAACTTTAGGCGCTGCGGTTGCCCCAATTTTGATCGGCACCGCCATGGCTTATGCGGTGGACAAGGGACACGCGGTCGCTGCATTGGCAGCCCTTTTGGGTGCGCTGCTGATTCAAATCGGTACAAATTTTTCCAATGACTATTTTGATTTTGTCAAGGGCGCGGACACAGAGGAGCGTCTCGGTCCCATCCGTGCGACACAAGCCGGACTCGTCACTCCGGAAGCCATGCGGAGGAATTTTGTCGTGGTCTTTGGTTTGGCGGTTTTGGTAGGGATTTATCTCGTTTATCGCGGCGGCTGGCCGATTGTGATTATCGGCGTGCTTTCCATTGCCTCCGGAATACTTTACACCGGCGGCCCAATGCCTCTCGGTTATCTGGGATTGGGCGATTTATTTGTACTGATTTTTTTTGGTCCGGTCGCAGTTGGAGGAACTTTTTATGTACAGACGCTGGAGCTTCCGCTTGAAGTCATTCTCGCTGGATTCGGCCCCGGACTGTTAGCTACCGCACTTCTTGCAGTCAATAATTTACGTGACGAACCAACTGATAAAAAAGTTGGTAAAAGGACTTTGGCCGTTCGTTTTGGTCCAGCTTTCGCCCGTGGGGAATTCCTTACGGCTTTTGCTTTGGCACTGATTCTTCCCTTCATTTTGGCGTTTTGGACAAATGGACATTGGTTTGCGTGTCTTTCTGCTTTGATCATAATTCCGGGCAGATCACCAATTCGTCAAATTATTTCCGGAGTAGAAGGTGTTGAACTGAATGAAACTTTAGCTGCGACCGGAAAACTCATCATTTTGTACAGTATCCTTTTTTCGTTTGGTTGGTGGATTGGATAAAAATGAAATCATGCCGCTGGGAACTATTCCGCTATTCTCTTCCTCTAAAAGAACCTTTGCGAATGCTTGGAAATGAATCAAAGGAGCGCAATGGTCTTATCCTTCGTTTGTCTGAAGAATCAGCAGAAAACTCCAAAGCAGAAAATTTCGGTGAAGGTGAAATCGCTCCTTTGCCTGGTCTGCATCCGGAATCCCTTTCAGAAGCAGAAAGTCAAATCCGGGAATATTTTTCCGGAAATTTCAATCCAACACCACGTTCCGATACTCTTTTCCCGTCCGTTCGTTTTGGTTTGGATATGGCTCTCAGAACAATGTTACAAAGCTGCAAAGTTTCAGAGTTAAACAGTTTCAAAGAAACGGCAGGAAAGGATTACAGACACTCAAAAAGCGATCTTGCTGTACAACAAATTCCGGTGAACGGCCTGTTGACGGCTTCCGGAAACAAGTTGGAACAGGAATGTGAACAACTCCGGAATACGGGTTTTAAGGCAATTAAAATCAAGGTTGGACGGCTGAGTGTACAGGACGATATTGAACGGGTGAAACTCGCGAGAAAAATATTGGCTGATGATATTTCTTTACGCCTTGACGCAAACCGTTCATGGGACTGGAAAGAGGCACTCCAATTTGCTAAGGCGATCAAGGACTGCAGAATTGAATATTGCGAAGAACCGCTGCGTGACTTTCAACGAATGGAAGAACTGCATGAGCAAACTGGAATTCCGCTGGCACTGGACGAGACTCTCTGGAATAACCCAAATCCGGAAACTTTAGCTAAAAACGGAATCCGGGCCTTGATTTTAAAACCTGGAATTTTAGGAGGTTGGGAGAGCACAAAATTTTGGGTAGATTTTGCGGAAAAGCAAGAAATGAAGGTGGTTATCAGCAGTTCATTTGAAAGTGGACTTGGCTTAAACTGGCTGGCTTTCATGGCGGCAAATCTTCTCAAGCAGCAAATTCCGGCAGGACTTGACACCGCAAAATGGTTCAAGCAGGATTTGATTGATCCGCCTTTTACGCTCACAAATGGAAATTATGTTTTTCCTGAATCGTGGCCCAGAGCCAACTTGAAACATCTGCAAAAGATTGCGGATGGTTCATGGATTGTAAGGATTGCTGATGTTTGAAGTTAATTCAAATTTGCTGAATCAAGTACTGGAACGTTTTGCTGAAAAGCAGTTTCTAATCAGTGAATCAAAAGTTTGGACTTTTGCTGAATTTTTGGAGGAGTCGATTGCTTTGAGTGGTTCTTTAAACATCACGCCTAAAAAGCACATTGCGCTTTGTGCTGAAAATCCCGAATTTTTACTGAAAGCGATGTTGGCCTTATGGCTCAAAGGCGCGGTTGCGGTTCCACTTAATCCAAAATTTCCGGCAAAGCAAAAAAAAGAATTGCTTCACAAAGTCGGCTGTCTCAACAACTCAAATCTAGCAGAAGATTTTCACGGATTATTAAAGATAAATGCAAACCATGCTGATTTACGAAATTCTGCGGCCACCTCACAAAACAAATTCAAAATAAATACGGAAGCCTGGGCCAGCATCATTTTCACTTCCGGAAGCAGCGGTTCAGCAAAAGCGGTCGTTCACTCACTAGCCAACCATTTTTATAGCGCGCTTGGAGCAAATCAGTTGATGCCCCTGAATCCCGGAGACCGCTGGTTGTTGTCGCTGCCGCTTTATCATGTTAGTGGATTGGCAATTTTTTTCAGGACACTGATTTCGGGAGCCGCCATGGTGCTTCCGCCTGGAAACGAAATTTTTGCTGAGACTATCCTGAAAAATAAAATTACGCATCTTTCTCTGGTTCCGACTCAACTCCAGCGGCTTTTGCAGACGAGTTTAGGAAAAGAATATTTGCAAACATTAAAACTCATTTTGCTGGGAGGCTCCGCTATTCCTGAAAATTTGCTCAAACAATCCTCGGAACTTGGCCTGAACGTAAAAACGACTTACGGCTCCACAGAAATGGCTTCACAGGTTGCAACAGGAAAAAAAGGAAATTGCCGGATTTTGCCTTTTCGTGAAGTCAGGATTTCAACAGACAGCGCATCCGCGAACGAAATTGAGGTACGTGGTAACACACGCTTTTTGGGATATTTGGAAAAAGATGGTTTGCGAAAGCCTTTTGACGAAAACGGTTGGTTTAAAACCGGAGATTTAGGAACATGGGAATCCGGGATTCCGGAACAATTCGAAGCTAATTCAGCCGTGCTTAGAAACAAAGCTGCCAAAAAAAATGACTGCCTGAAAATCCTGGGACGCAAAGACAGCATGTTCATTTCAGGTGGTGAAAATATCCATCCTGAAGAAATTGAACGTGTTTTATTTCAAAGCGGAATGATCGAGCAAGCGCTAGTGGTTTCCGTCAAAGATACGGAATTTGGCGAACGTCCTGTCGCGTTTCTGAAATACTCGGAATCGAATTCGGATTTGGAATTGCGGAAGTTCCTTGAAAAACATCTGCCGCGATTCAAAATTCCGGATTTGTTTTTACCCTGGCCGGAAGGGCTTGGAACCGGTTTGAAACCAAACCGTAAAATATTTTCTATACTGGCTCAACCACAATTCGATCAGTGGCAGAAGGAACGTTTTGCGGAAAAGAATTTCCTTCTTCCGGATTTTGAAAAATGGCTGATTCGGTTTCCTCTCGGCTGGATGCGGGTTGCCTTGTGTGAAGGACGGCAAATATTTTTGCTGCTTGATCTGAGAAATGAATTTCGGAAAAGAGCTTTATACATCCGGGCAAATTCTCGTAACGAAGTGATGGAATGGCTGCTGGCACAAGAAAATAGCAGCTTGTTTGACGTGCAAAATAAATTAAATAAACAACATAAATGGTTTCCTGTTGCCGAAAAAAAACGCGGAACGCATAAAGAGAGTTTCGAAATAATTCGGATTTTGGCAGATGAACTTCCGGAAAAACCGCTTTACCTTTATGACGCGCAGGATCGTGGTAAATTTAAAACTTACTTAATGAAAATGAAAAAGCAAGAAGAAAAGTCTGCAAAAACCAAAAACAAATTTAGCTCTGCTAAACAGTTCTTGCGCGACATGCAGTCTGAATTTAATGATGGTTGGGACTGGGATTTTCCGGAAGCTGTTTTTCAATCCGGCGTGAGTCTGCCGGAGTTCAACAGAATGTATTTGTTGCGCTGTCTGTACAGGCGCTCTGTTTCCGAAAAGAAATTTCTGGGCTGGAAAGTACAGTTGTTGAGAGACTTATCAAGTTCCGAAGATTTGGAACATCCGTTTTGGGAGTTGAGTAAAGATGAGGAACAGGCATTGGCCAGTGAATTGAGAAAATACGGATTGTTTTCAACTATTGATTTTCAGCAGGCAAATACTCCGCAAATAGAACGAAAGCGCCGGATTGTTTTCCAGCAAGAAATTGAAAACTTGTTGAATTAAATCATAGCTTTTAATTCAAATTTTTTAGGAATTGCTTTTTTTTACGTTTAGACTTGACACATTCAGTAAAAACAATAAAACTTGACCACCTTGAAAAGGTCTATCCCATGTATTTGGGGTGGAAATTCCATAACGTGTTCAAAAGGAGAAAAGATATGAGAGCACTTGAAAAGATCGCACTGACGCTGATTGCAGTTGGTGCACTGGCGTTCACGGCAACTGCCGGAACTCTGGAAGATGTGAAAGCTCGCGGTGAGCTTCGCTGTGTGGTTAGTACAGGTATTGCAGGATTTGCATATCCGGATGCAGACGGAACCTGGAAGGGTTTCGACATTGATTTCTGCCGGGCAACCGCCGCCGCAGTTTTGGGCGACTC
>JAESQU010000139.1 GCA_016764995.1 SAR324 cluster bacterium
AACAACGAAAGGAACGGTTGGGAAACGACAATGCATTTCACGCAGGATACGGCTAAGCACCGTGCCATTCCCTACCCCTGCATCAAATATTTTTAAGGCGGGAGGCTTGGGCTTGATACAATCAAATTCACGGCCGACTCTTTCGGCAGTTACCGCTTTTTCACTTGTAGTTGTGACAAAAAGCAAATACTTTTCACGGTTATCAAAAAAGCGGAAAGGTTGATCAGTTGATTTCATTTTTGTCACGCAATTTCAAACCAATACTAGAATTAGGCTTTTGTTAATATATATTTCATTGAAATTTATTTTACCAATTTTAAACTTTACCTTGCTTTGGATGTTACGTTTTAAAAACAAGATAAAACATGTAAATCACTTCCTTCTTGAAAGTGATTGCGCAACCACGCAGAGGATTTCAAACATCAGCGTTGCGCCCGTCAAAGCAGTGTAGCCAGTTGGATCAAAAGGAGGCGCTACTTCTACCACATCGCCACCATAAAGATTAAGTTCGCCCAGTTCACGAATCATCAATTGTGCTTCCAAATTGCTGAATCCTCCGATTTCCGGTGTACCGGTTCCAGGCGCATAAATTGGGTCTAGTCCATCAACATCAAAACTAATGTAAGCCGGTTCTGAACCTACAATGGACTTGGCCTCATCAATCACAGCTTTCCAACCTCGTTCGAAAAATTCTTCAATGTAAATCACACGCATTCCGGAATCATGACTGAATTTCCAGAGATCCGGATCATTCAGAGAACCTCTGATGCCAATCTGGACAGTACGTTTCGGATCCAGCAAACCTTCCTCAACCGCCCTTCTGAAAGGAGCGCCGTGATGAAACTTGGAGCCAAGATAGTCGTCACCTGTATCACAGTGTGCGTCAAAATGAACCATTCCGAGCGGCCTGTCTGCCGCAATTGCCCGGAAAATCGGTAAGGTTACAGAATGATCTCCGCCTACGGAAACAGGCAGTACTCCGGATTCATGAACTTCACGGAAGAAACTTTCAATTTCCTGATGACTTTGTTCAAGATTAAAAGGACTTTCTACCCACGCGTCACCGACGTCCGCAATTTTTGCCAGAGCATAAGGATCAATTCCGGTGACAGGATTCATTTTGCGGATCATACTACTCTGGTTCCGGATTTCACGCGGACCGTGTTTTGCTCCCGGCCGATTTGTCACACCCCCGTCAAATGGTACTCCGACAAGTGCGATATCAAGTCCGGAAGGTGATTCCTGAAACGGCGCCCTGAAAAAAGTAGGGATGCCTGTGTAACGGGGGCGAAGTTGCGGATCTGCAAACTCCGGATATTGATAAGTTCGTGACATATTTTGTTTTCATGATTGCAGAAATAATCTGCGAGGTTAAAGCTCTACTGTGACTCAGCCAACTCTTCTTTAAATGTAAATGTTTGATTGAAATATCTTGGATGTTTCCCGAAAAAAGCAGGAACCGACAACGTATCGGGGCTTCAGACATTCAGGAAAATGTCAGATTCATTTTGATTTGAGAATCTAAACGATTTAATCTACAATTCATTCCGTGAGACTTCAAGTCTCAGCAAATATAATTGTCAGTTAAATATCTAGCACTGCTTCCAAAATAAGTCAAAGGAAAATATATGGATAAATATTTTTTTGATAAAGGTTCTGCAATGCAGCGCATTCTTGCCATCTTGGAGCAAGTGGCAAACTCTGATCGACCTGTTACACCAACTGAAATTAACGAAAAATTAAAACTCCCCAAAGCAACCATTCACCGCCTTTGTACAAAACTGGAAGATGAGCAGTTTTTACAACGCGAAATTGACGGTAAACGCTACTTGCCCGGAAATCGTCTGCGCAAAATTGCATTGGGCGTTGTTTGTAATGAACATTTCCGAACTCGGCGCAATGCTGTTTTGATGCGTCTCTCAGAGGACATTGGTGAGACATGCAACATTTCAATTCCGGACGGCAGCCAAATGAGATATTTAGATCGTGCTGAAACTCACTGGCCTTTACGGATGCAACTTCCAGTTGGAACTACTGTGCCTCTGCATTGTACATCAAGCGGTAAACTTTTTCTCAGTCAGTTTCACGGCGAACAACTTTCCAATTTGATAAATAATTTGAATTTAGAACAAAAAACCGCAAACACACTTACTAGCTGCGAGGCACTTGAAAAAGCTTTGGTAAAAGTCCGGAGAGAACAAGTTGGTACTGATAACGAGGAATTTGTTGATGGAATGGTCTGTGTTGCTGTTCCAATTTTGGACAAACATAAACGACTTTTTGCCACTTTGTCAATTCATGCACCAAGCACCAGAATGTCACTCGAAGAACTCTCAAATCATGTCCCACGTTTACAGAAAGCGTCTGAAGACTTGACCTTGATTATTGATCCCAGTGAGAATTAATTGATAATTTTAACAGCTACAAAACAAAATCACGTCTTCAGGAGAAGTGTTATTTTCAAAAGTTCTTCGTTTCATTTCCTTGATTTAATCTCACTAAAATGAAAAAACAATACGGCGCAATCCTGCTTGCAGGAGGACTTTCAACTCGCATGGGCCAGGACAAGGCAGCTCTTGAGATTGAAGGCAGAACTATGCTGGAAAGGCTTTTAGTTACACTACGTCCGCTGGTAGCTGAAACGGTAGTGATCCGGGCAGCAACACAGACTCTGCCGAAAATTCCACAGGAACTAAAGACTTGGATCAAGGTTGGCAGGGATTCAGTTGAAGGTCGTGGACCACTTCAGGGTATTGTTGACGCATTGCCACTGTTGAGTGCCGAAATTGACAAGGTCTTTCTGCTTACGTGTGACCTGCCTTATTTAACCGGTGAATGGCTGCAAACTTTGCGTGACATTATGACTGACGAATATGATCTTGTCTGTACAGAAGAAGATAATATTACAAATCCGCTACTGGCACTTTATCGTCGTCCTGTACTGGAACCTGCCTCGGAACTGCTTGCCGCGGGCAAACGCCGACCGTTATTACTTTGGGATGGCTGGCGCATGGCTCGTCTTTCCGCTCCGGAAGAAACTCCCTGGATTTGTCAGGATGCAAATACTCCGGAAGAATTTCAAAAAGCAAAAACCTATTTTCAAACAAAAAAAGAATGATTGATTTATACACAAGCGCAACTCCAAATGGATTCAAAGTTTCAATACTGCTGGAAGAACTTAAACTGCCTTATCATGTGATTGCAATTGATCTTGAAAAAAAAGATCAAAAAAAACCTGAGTATCTCAAACTAAATCCTAACGGCAGAATTCCAACCATTGTTGACCGTGATAATGGCGATTTTAGTGTTTTTGAATCCGGAGCAATTTTGATTTATCTTGCAGAAAAATCCGGACAGTTTTTGCCTGCTGATCCAAAAGGACGTTCCATAGTACTGCAATGGTTGATGTTTCAGATGGGTGGAATAGGACCGATGCAGGGACAGGCACATGTATTTTATCGTTATGCACCGGAAAAAATCCAATATGCAATCGAGCGCTACCAGAATGAAACTTTTCGGCTTTACACTGTGCTGGACACTCAGCTTAAAGAAAACGAATTCCTGACCGGCAAGCTCTCAATTGCGGACATCGCCACCTGGCCGTGGGTTCGTAGTTATCTCTGGGCAGGTTTGGAAATTGAGGAACTTCCTAATTTACGGCGCTGGCTGGATGTTTTAGCAGAGCGACCTGCTTTTCAAAAAGGAATTGAAGTGCCCTACAAGGTCGATCGAAGTACGACAACTGAAAAGCAAGCTCGCGAAAGAGGAAAAAACATCTTGATCTGAAAATAACCGCATGTCTTCGCCACTACTTTCTGTTCAAAATCTGTCTGTTGATTTCACTCAAGGTGATCGTGTAACCCATGCGGTTCGGAATGCCTCGTTGGATTTGAACAGGGGAGAAACTCTCGCTCTTGTGGGAGAAAGCGGTTCCGGAAAATCAGTCACGGCACACTCTATTCTACGATTATTACCAAGTTCTGCTTCGCATCCGGAAGGAAATATTGAATTTGAAGGTCAAAATTTACTCAAGTTGTCGGAAGCAAAAATACGTGGTATTCGTGGTAACCGTATCGGGATGATTTTTCAGGAACCGATGAGTTCCCTGAATCCATTGCACACAATTGAAAAGCAAATTAGCGAAGTCTTATTTGTTCACCAGGGATTCCGTCAAAAACAGGCCCGTGAACGAACATTGGAACTGTTGGAAATGGTGGAAATCCAAAATGCTGAAAAACGTTTAGGCGCGTTTCCCCATGAATTAAGCGGAGGACAACGCCAGCGTGTGATGATTGCCATGGCGCTGGCAAACAAGCCTGATGTGCTGATTGCAGATGAACCGACTACCGCGCTTGATGTAACGGTGCAGGCGCAAGTTCTTAAACTGTTGAGGCAACTGCAGGAGCAATTTAAAATGGCTATCCTGTTGATTACGCATGATCTTGGGATTGTGCGTCATCATACAGACAGGGTTGCGGTCATGACTCAAGGTGAAATTGTTGAGACAAACAAGACTGAGCCGCTATTTATACAGCCGCAGCACTCCTACACAAAACAACTTCTAGCCTCAGAACCAAGCGGAAATCCTGTAAGCGTTTCGGAATCTGCACCGGTTTTTGTCTCAATCAAAAATTTAAAGGTCTGGTTTCCAATTCAGAAAGGTGTTTTAAAACGTACCGTGGATCACGTCAAAGCGGTTGATGGTGTAAGTTTGGAAATCCGCAAAGGTCACAGCCTCGGTGTTGTAGGAGAAAGTGGATCCGGAAAATCAACCCTCGGACTTGCTTTGCTCCGACTAATAAAAAGTGAAGGTTTAATTCAGTTTGGAGATGTTTATTTGGATTCACTAAATCAGCGGCAAATCACACCGATTCGGAAGGCGATGCAAATTGTTTTTCAGGATCCATTCGGCAGCTTGAGTCCTCGGATGACTGTAGAACAAATAGTTGCGGAAGGTCTTGAAATCCACAATCTGGAGGATCAGGAAAATCATCAGAAAAATATCGTACAGGTTCTTAAAGAAGTTGGTCTTGATCCGGAATTGAGACACCGTTATCCTCATGAATTTTCCGGAGGGCAACGTCAGCGTATCGCCATTGCCCGCGCACTTGTACTTAAACCCAGTTTTTTAGTTCTGGATGAACCGACCTCTTCGCTGGACCGCTCAGTGCAGTCTCAGGTTTTGGAACTCTTGCGTGATTTACAAAAAAAATACAGCCTGACTTTCCTTTTCATCAGTCATGACTTAAAAATAATCCAGGCGCTTTGTCACGATATCATCGTCATGAAAGACGGAATTGTTGTTGAAGCAGGTCCAGCCGGAAAAATCCTGAATCAACCGCAAAATCCATATACTCAAGCTTTGCTAGAAGCTGCTTTTTGAGTTGCTAACTGCTATTTTCGTGGATTTATATGAGACAACTCATCCATCAGTGTGCCTGAAATTTGATAGGCTTTTCCAAAACCTTTGACGAAAAGTCCGGATTTCGGACGCAGACGCAGCAACTTAAAATCCGAAAGCATACGCAAAGTTTCCATCAACTCACCTGCACGCTGATCAAACAGCAACATGATTTTCTGCCAGTCATCTGTCTCCCTTTCCACTATTTCCACTTCACAATCAAAAGTCACACGTTTTCTGGCAAAAATATTTTCAGCATCTTCTTCTGATTCAATGAACATTATTCCGGCTCTTCCGTCATTCAGCAAATTTCCGGTATGACGTGCCAGCGAACTTACATAAATATAAAAATGATTTTTTGGATCAACCACAAAGGGCGCATAACTGCTTTCCGGACGCCCATTTTCGCCAATTGTGGAGAGTTGCAGACTCCGAAATTTACTTAAAAATTTGAAATATTCTGCTTTTGTCATTGCAAGCTGAGATGTTAACTGTTTCATTTTTTGATTCTTGAAAAAAGTGTTTTGTGAAATGAACAATAACACGAAAATAAAATTTATTAAATTAATTTTTTGTATGGCATAGGTACCTAATATTGAACAACTTTATTGCTCTTTGATTTTGTATATATAAAAAGAAATATAATATTTTTTAAAATTTTTTCATATTTATTATCAGTTATTTATGTGTAAGCGCTTCATCTTTTTAGAATTCTTTTTTGTTGATTTTGTACCTGCTTTTGCTTTAAATTAGTGAGACCAGTCTGGTAGCTTACATTCCATGGACGGGAGAATATTTACGTCAATCTCATGCAATAAAAAGCAAAATTTCGACGTAATAAAAACAGCAAATGGATTTGAAATTTTTTTAAGATGGAGTTAAATCAAGAACAAGCATTGGAATTTAAAGAGTGCGTACGGCGCTCTTTAGCTCCACATGCAAACCAGTCGTGGCTGAATTCGCTACAGTTACTGAAAATCACTCCATCAAAAGTGATGCTGGGCGGTATTCCGCACAAAGTTTATCGTTACGAAATTAAAACAAATCACGAAGCTCTCCTCAAAAAAGTCCTCGACGAACTTTATCCGGAAAAAGCTCCATTTTCGGAAAAAAGATTTGAATATAAAATTGGTGGAAGTACAAAGCACAGGAAAGCAGTTCAGCCTGAATTTGATCTTGATCAAGAACATAGTGTAGAAAAAACTGATGAAACAGATTCAGTAAAAATCAATTCTATCAATCAAGTAGAAGCCCCTTCAGACAGTCACAGTACTTATCTTCTGGATTCCTATATTCCTGGAAAACGGAATCTTTTAGCAAGTAGAGCCTGCCAAGCAGTCGTCAAGATGCCGGGAATTGCCTTTAATCCATTTGTGATTTACGGTGAATCCGGAACAGGAAAAACGCATTTACTGGAAGGAATCAACAATGAACTCCTGCAAAGCAAACCAAAAATAAATACTGTTCAGGTTTCCGCAGAAGATTTTTTGAATGACTTCATCAATCATCTCAGATTGAACAAAATGAAAGAATTCCGTGATCATTACCGAAAAGTTGACGCTTTTCTGCTCGATGATTTACAGGCTTTGCTTCCTTCTGCCAAGTGTCAGGCGGAACTGCTTCACACAATTAACGCCCTTCGTAAGAAAAAGGCACAAATCGTCATTGCCTGTGAACAAGCGCCAACACAAATGTCGGGTCTCAGTTCCGGACTGCGCGGACGGCTTGAATCAGGATTGACGGTTGATATCGGAATTCCGGACGATCAAACACGAATTGAAATTCTGGAATGCAAAGCCAGAGAACGTGGAATTCCCCTTAGCAACGAACTGGCGATTTTTATCGTGCAGCATATCAAAGGCGGAATTGGACGCATGGAAGGTGTGTTGATGCGGCTTGGCGTTCATGCTTCATTGCTGAATGAGGAGTTGACAATTGATTTAGCAACTTATGTTCTCAAAGACTGGCTGGATGATTCTGCCCGAAATGCAAATCCGCTACAATCCTCAAAGGTGGAATTTACTGATGAGACTGCAAAGAAAATACTTCAGCGGATTTATGTTATGTTTCAAATTTCAGAGGAAGGATTGCTTTCCTATCGTCGTGATCGAAAACACACCAAGGCTCGACAGGCGGCAGTTTACCTGCTCAAACAACTTACCTCTCTTTCTCTAACTGAAATCGGAAAAATTGTCGGCCGTAACCATTCTACTATCCATGGCATCTTGAAAAAAGTTGGTGAGACAATGTCTAAAGATGGTTTCTTTCTCAAACAAATGCAGACTTTCATGCATGAATTTGAGGCAAAGACTGTTTCCGACCAAGTTCCGGAGCGAAAACGTAGTTACCGTTTTTAAGTTACAGGATAGAAAATTCCGTAAAAACAAAATTTCCTTCCGCTCCCCAACATTGCCTTTCCCCTAAATATCAGCTAAATTGATCAGTATACACTAAGTCACTGAAACACAAATATTCTGTCTGATTTTCTTTATGTCACTAAAATCATTCTTGTTTATTTTCAGACAGTCTGTTTTTTCGCTGATTATCATTTCCGGTTGCTCCAGTTTGCCGGAAAAAACATACGATCAAACTCCGAAGAGTTTTAGTAGACAAGTAAAAATAGTTTGTCTTCATACTGACGCTTCCCACTTTACAGTTAGAAATCTGCTGGTGCGACTTAAAAAACATGACGGCACTGAGATTGAATTAAAACATTACAACTCTTTGCTTCCGGATGGTTATTATTTTTGTACGGGGCAGAAGCGGAATTCATCGATCCTTGAATGAAACAAGAGAATGCCTGAATCTTCACTGCCGAAAATCCTGATCCGAACACCAAACTGGCTCGGTGACCTTGTCATGTCAACAGGATTTATCAGGGCTGTTCTTGAAAAATATCCGGAATCAGAGGTTGATTTGATCGTAAAATCCGGATTTGTGAGCTTACCACTTCCTCACCGTGGAAAAATAATTCCGTTTGATCCTGAAAATAAATCGCCCGGAAAATTCGGAAAAACATTACGTGCGGAAAATTACTCTCATTTTTATGTCCTGCCTCCAAGCTTTTCTTCTGCCTGGATGGCCTTTCAAAGTAAAATTCCGCAGCGTATAGGCTATTCCGGAGAGTTCCGAAACCTGTTGCTGAGCAAAGCAAAAAAGCATGAAGGCAAACCACGTTCGCTCCACATCCTCCAGGAATACCTGAATTTGCTTGAGCCAGATCTTGTGCTGGAAAAATTTTCTCCGCATCTTGAAACAACTGCAGACTGGATCGAAAAACATTTAAATTCTTTTCAAAAACCGTTGCCGGAATCTTTTATTGTCTTCACTCCAGGCGCGGTTTATGGTCCGGCAAAACAGTGGCCGCTTGAACATTTCCGTACCTTAGCTACTAAAATAATACAGCATTTTGGAACTTCAATTCTTATTTTAGGAACTGATAAAGATGTTGAATCCGGAACGGAAATCTCAGCGGGACTTGAAGGAGTTCATAATTTTTGTGGACAAACTTCCTTAAACGAATTTTTGGCAATCTTGGCAAAAGCCAAATTACTGGTTGGAAATGATTCCGGAAGCATGCATTTAATGAGTGCTTTGCAGCGGCCGCAAATTGCTATTTTCGGCTCAACATCTCCTACCTGGACAGGCCCTGTCAATCCTCATGCCTCTGTCTTGAGCCGGAATTTATTCTGCTCACCATGTTTCGCAAGAACCTGCCGTTACGGTCACTACGACTGTCTCACACAAATTCAGCCTGAACTCGTGCTTCAAGAAATACAAAAAGTTCTTACTCCGAAAAATTAACTCTGCACCGAAAATTGTTTTAGAAAAAGAATATCCGTTATTTTTCTAGGCCAGCACGCCATTCCTGCCAGTTGAGGTAAGCGTTCGCGCCAATTGTGGCAAATGGTTCCGGTGGGAGACGCGTGGGTTGTACTTCGTTTAGATAGTCATCAATGTAGGAATTCTGGAATCCGCAAGCATACTCTGCAGCCAGAATTCCGGAAAGAGTTCCTTTGGAAACACCGAGTCCATTTTGACAACAGGCGGCAAACATATTTTCCTCAAGTTCACCAAACACCGGAACATTATTCCAGCTCAAGCATAAACGTCCACCCCAGCGGTGTTCCATTTCAACATCTTTGAGCATCGGAAAGCGCCGCTGGAAACTCCGGTCATGGTCACGCACCGCTTTTTGAACATCCCGTTCTGTGGCTTCCATTGTTGAATTGAAATGGAACTTGTTGCGCATCAGGATGCGATGTCCGCCCACACCGTAAATTTTACGTACAGATGAACCAAATGGATTCGCTGGAGCAACACCCCAACTCGGTTCTCCACCCAACTTGTTGACTTCATCCGTACTCATGGCGCGGGTCATGGAGGCATAAAGGAAAATGTGCATCAACCTGCTCTGCATGAAACCAAAGCTCTGAAGATGTCCATTGACACTCAGAATCACCTTGGACGCCTTAACAGAACCTTTGGGGGTTTTGGCCTGCCAAATTCCATTTGTGCGTTCCAGCGCAATTACAGGTGTTATTTCGTAAATATCCACATTTCCGGATATCCCCCTCGCAAAACCCCGAGTATATGCAGCTGCTTGAATAGTAACAGTTTTAGGAGTTAGCAAACCGCTCAAGTAATACTCGCTTCCGGTGATACGCTTCATCTCAGCAGAATCCAGCCAGGATGATTCTTCACCCATGGCTTTCAAATGTTCGATATATTCACGATTGTGCTGATCTCCTTTTTCAGTAGCCGCAGCATTTATTTTTCCGCATGGATTGAACACCTCCTGTGTAAATCCGAATTCCTCTGCGGCTTCTGCTGCAAAGGCGATGGCGTAACGGTTTTTTCTTGTTTGCAGTACATCCTGTTCTACAGCACCGGCGTAACTGTCGGTACTGATATCATGAGGCAAATCGATCATAAATCCGGAATTGCGTCCGGAACTGCCTTCACCGATACGGATTGAATCCAACAACACGATCTTTTCATTTGCCCGCAGTTGATTCAGCCGTCTTGCCGCTGATAATCCTGCGAATCCTCCGCCGATTACCAGCCAATCTGTAGTAATATCTTCCTGCAAAATACAAGGCGGTTCTGGTTCCGGAAGTATTGCGTACCAACCTGAAACACCAGGGTTCCCATGATTTGTATTACTGACTCGAATTTTCAGCGACATCGTTTTCTGCTAGAATAATTTAGTAAAATCTACCCGTATGGGCGAAAGATTTTTCGCCCCTTCACTCACATTGGTGTATTTATGTTTTGGGCGAAAGATTTTTCGCCCCTACATGCGCATCGATGCTTTTGTGTTTTGGGCGAAAGATTTTTCGCCCCTACATTTGTTCCCACTCATGATTCGGATATTCATGGTGGCTGTCGCTACTGGATTTATAATTTGGATTTTCCCTGTCCAACTGCCATTTCAACGGGTTGTTGTAAATATATTCCCGGACAAGATTCATTTCATTTTCATTGCGTACGACATGTTCATAATAGTTCCGTTGCCACACTTTGTGGATAGTGCTGTTTTGCCGCAACCATTTGCTAACACCAATCTTAAAACCACGAACAACTGAACCGATCGTTTTTGATGTTCCAGGAGGTTGATGGATTGGCACGTATTCCCGTAGGGGCGAAAGATTTTTCGCCCTTATTTTAGAATTTGCATCTGAAATGATTATAATTCCATGAACATGGTTTGGCATCACAACAAATTCGTCCAATTCCATGTTTGGAAAATGGGACGGAATTTCAACCCAACATTTTTTTACCATCAAACCCATTTTATTTAATCGTACCTTCCCGTCCACAACTTTCCCAAAAAGGCATTCTTTATTTTGTGTACAGATAGTCACAAAATACGTCCCAGTCTTGGAATAATCGTAGCCCTTCATCCGTATAGATCGACGACCTTTTTCCATTCCGCCACCTATCATTGAAATATTTTCATTTGTCAGGGAAATATAATTTTTCATTTGTTGGCACGCAAATTTTCATTTGTAGGAACGAAAGATTTTTAGCCCATACTTGTAATTTTACGTGTTCAACTGCGGATTTGTTCAGGATTTTGGAAATGTCAACCAGCCATGATTATATTGGAAATTTCCGTTTCCAGATTTCGAATCACCTTTTCAAGCTCACTCATTTCCTCAGTAGTCAACGCTTGCAAAGGAAGACGAGGTGGCCCTGGTCTGAGACCGGCGAGTTCACAACCGTATTTGACGTTCTGGACGAATTTTCCACCTTCTTCCAAAACTCGCATCAACGGCAGCATGGCGGACATAATTCGGCGTCCTTTTGTGTAATTTCCTTCGAGTACACATGCTTCATACAAGGCAATGTGAACTTTCGGTAAAAAGTTAGAACCAGCGCAAACCCAGCATTTTGCTCCCCACGCGAAAAACTCCAGCGCCTGATCGTCCATGCCGCAACACAACCCGATGTTCGGATAGTCGTAAGCCAACAGGTGAACACGATTTATGTCTCCGGAACTTTCCTTGATTCCGCAGAAATTTGTGGATTTTCCCACCTCGTTCAAAAACTCCTCGCCCATATTTGTTCCTGTACGTCCAGGATAGTTGTAAAGCATAATCGGCAAATTCGCGGCTCTGTCAATTTGCAGCGCATGCAGTGCGTTTTCCAAATCGGTCGGTACAGCATAAGGTGGTGAATTAACCAGCAGAAAGTCCGCCTGTGCTTTTTTTGCCTCTTTGGCAAACATCACGGCTTCCTCGGTGCGAGTCGCTCCGGTTCCAACCATCAGTAAAACACGCTTATTGATTACCTCGCTGGCGAAATTCATCAATTCAATGCGCTCCTCGTTTGTCTGGGCGTAATACTCTCCGGTAGAACCGCCAACCACAATGCAATGTACTCCGGAACCAATCAGAAACTCCACAACATCGGAAAAAGCAACTTTGTCTATGGTTCCATTTTCTGTGTGCGGCGTGATGATCGGTGTGTAAATTCCTTCAAATTTCATAACTCTCCTCATGTTAGTTTGTTGAGCATCATGTTTAACAAGTAAGGCATAAAAAGGCAAACGACAACAGCAAAATATTAGCAGACTGTAAAATTGTAAATTTTTTATTTTATTGTTTTTTCTACTTTATTCATGTCTAAATCATTCACAGATTGATTATTAACGCAGTACACAGGATAATTCAACTGAGTAGATTTTAATCTGCCTGTAAAAAATTTTTGACACCGCAAACTGAACTGGCAAAAATCAAAATCCAGATTTTCTTTTTTTCTGACTTTAACTTAAAGACATTTTTTTAAGACTGACAAAACCGATGGATTGGATACAAGCCCTCGTTCTGGGCATCGTTCAGGGATTGAGCGAATTTTTACCGATTAGCAGCACAGCACATTTACGTATAGTTCCGCACTTGCTGGACTGGCAAGATCCCGGAACAGAATTTTCCGCAGTAATTCAACTTGGAACTCTGGTTGCGGTGATGCTCTATTTCCGTCAGGACGTTTGGCAGCTTTCTTACGCAGCAATCGATGGTCTCTTAAAACGTAAACCTTTGGCTACGCCGGAATCGCGCATGGCATGGAGCATTGCGGCAGGTACTATTCCTGTTGTGGTTTTAGGTTTGGGATTTAAGGATTTCATCAAAAACGAAGCCCGTGAACTATGGGTGATTGGAACAGCACTGATTGTACTGGCAATTTTTCTTTATCTTGCCGAAAGACTTTCTCAGCGTAACCGTGACATCAAACAATTAAGTTTTTTACAAATTCAATTAATTGGTTTAACACAAGCACTGGCCTTGATTCCAGGTTGTTCCCGTTCCGGTTCCACCATCATGGGTGGATTGATGGTCGGCTTAAACCGTGAAGCCGCAGCCAGATTTTCATTTTTGCTGGGTTTACCCGCGATTTTTGGCAGCGGTCTATATGAGCTGAAAGAGCTGATTGAGCTTGGAACAAACAGTGACGGTTATTTAAATTTAGCAATAGGAATCGCCGCTGCTTTTGTAACAGGTTACCTTTCGATAGAGTTATTGCTGCGTTTTCTCCGCAATCACGGCACACTTGTTTTTGTAATTTACCGGATTGTGCTGGGAACAGGAATATTACTGTTTTTGGTTTAATAGCAACTGAAAATTTTCATTCTGTTGTTTTGCACTATTTTTTAATTATTTCAATTACCCATGTTTCATTCACAAGTAAAATTATATTTTGTCCTTGTCTGCCTCTGGACTGCCGCAATAACGTCTGCGCAGGCTTCTCCGGATATGATTGAGCAGTCCGTTTTTCGCATCATAAATTTTCAGCAAAGTCCGGACTGGAAATCTCCGTGGAAAATGAAACACCAGCAGAGGTTTGGGCAGCGGATTTTTGATTGAAGGTAATTTCATTTTGACCAACGCGCACGTGGTCAGTAATTCCCGGATGCTGCTCGTCAATAAAATTTCGAGTCCGGAACCTTTTTTGGCAGATGTTGTCGCAATTGCTCATGACTCGGATTTGGCTTTGCTGAAAGTACGTGACCTAAATTTTTATCAAGATTTAACTCCATTGGTTTTAGGAGGAATTCCGGAATTACGTAGCAGAGTCCGGGCTTATGGATATCCGATGGGTGGCCAGGAATTGTCGCGTACCGAAGGCGTCGTTTCACGGATTGAGTTCGGAACCTATGTCCATCCGGGAATTGATTCACACCTGCTAGTGCAAACCGACTCCGCAATCAATCCCGGAAACAGCGGTGGTCCGGTAACGCAGTCCGGAAGAGCAGTTGGTGTTGCCTTCCAATCTAATTTGCGTCTGAACGATGTGGGTTATTTTATTCCTGTTCCGCTCATCAAACGATTTCTCAGCGATATTAAAGATGGAAAATATGATGGAGTTCCGGAAATTGGAGTTGAAACAAGTTCGCTCATCAATCCTCATTTCCGAAATTATTTGGGACTTCCGGAAAACAGCTCCGGGATTCTTGTTGACAGGGTCATTCCTCATTCTTCTGCAGACGGAGTGATTTTAAGCGGAGATGTGCTGACAAAAATCGAAGATGGGCAAATCGACGTCGCTGGAATGGTACGTTACGGCGAACAGCAAGTTACATTTTTCATTGAAGCCGAAAATCGGCAAATCGGTGATTTACTTAAAATTCAAGTTTGGCGCAAAGGGAAATTCCATAACCTCACTCTCACCCTCAAAGCTCCACCGTTTGGCGCCGAAATGCGTAACAACTACGATGAACTTCCGGAATATTTGATTTTTGGAGGACTTGTTTTCATGGCCTTGAATCGTAATTACATCCATTCTCCGGGAAACTTGACACCCTCACTGGCCTATGAACACTGGTATCGCGAGCTTGAAAGACCTCGAACACGACGGGAACAGGCAATTTTAATTACAAGAGTTTTACCAAGCTCTGTCAATAGCGGCTACACCAATTTGCACAATTTTATCGTCACTACTTTGAATGGTAAATCCATCAACACTTTGAGGGATTTGGACAAAATGCTGAAAGACATGCCCGCAGACACGCGTCATGTTGTCTTTGAAAGCGAATGGCAAAAGATGCCTTTGGTGCTGGATTATAAGGAAAGCCTTGAGCAGCAGCAAACAATTCTTGATCGTTACGGTATTTTGGCCGGTTCAAATATTTCTGTTCAAAAAGACAAAGGTTCGCAATGAAAATAAAAACACTTACTTTGTATCTTTTTGCTTGGATGTTGTTTAGCGCGTCTTTTGTTTTGCCGTCTGTATTGAGGGCAGAAGCTCCAGCAATAGAACCATGGTTTCAGCAAGCGGTTCTGTTGAAATCATATCAGCAGTCATACGACTGGCTCACTCCCTGGGAAAAGCGTGAAATCCGGACACAATCCGGAATGGCGCTGGTTGTCCGCTTGCCTGTTTCAGAAAATAGTGAAACAGCGGGATCGCCCACCAAGCAAACCTTGCATCTGCTGACAACAGCGGAAATGGTTGCCGACGCGACTCTGATAGAGGCAACACGTAAAGGCATACGACAGCCTTTCCAAGCAAAGCTTGTGCTCATGGACTATGCAGCAAATCTGGCTTTGCTGAATATTGAAAATCTTGAATTTTGGGACAAGCTCCGTCCGGTAGAATGGACTCCGGTAAAATCAAAGAAAAAACCTGATCCAAATAATGTTTACTCTTTAAAAATAAAATCTGCTCAAGAGTGGGAAATGGAGTCCGGAACAATACAACTCATGGCAGTCGGTCACCGTGATGTAAGTGATTCATGGTTACCACTTTTGAAACTGAGCGGAGTTTCAAAAAGCGGACAGGGATTTCCGCTTTTGCAGGATAATGAAACCATAGGGATGATTCTTGACACAGGCTCTGGTGAAGCCAAAGCCATGCCCGCAGAAATGCTGCTAGAGTTTTTAGCACACGCGGGAAGATATCCATACCAGAGTTTAGCACATCGTGGTTTTCGCTGGCGCAGGCTGCCGCAACGCAGCACAGCCGATTATTTCCAAATTCCTCCGGAGAAACCCGGAATCTGGATCAGCAGAGTTTTTCCTCACGGAACAGGTGCAGATGTTTTAATGCGCGGGGATTATTTGACTAAAATTGGAAAATGGCCACTTTCCCATGATGGGAAAATACAACATCCGGAATGGGGACTTTCGCTGTTTGATCTGCTTTTTTTGGATCAGTTAAAAGTCGGAGATTCGCTTAAACTGTCTGTAATCCGTGATGGTAAATCAATAGTTTTGCAGACAAGAGTTTCTGCCTATGAAGAAGATGGACGTACTGTTCCCTTGAAAAGAGTAGGACATCCTCCACGTTATATAATTCAGGGCGGATTTTTATTTCAGGAATTGACCTTGAATTACCTCTCAATGTGGGGCGCAAACTGGAGATCACGCGCTCCTATTCGGCTGCGTTTGTTTTTGGAGCAAAACGAGGCTGTGATGATTAATAAAAATAATAACATCATTGAGAGCACGTCTGGAAATAAAACTGATGAGTCAACGCCACGGGTGGTTTTAGTGACACAAGTTATTCCGGATAAACTAAATATCGGCTATCAAAAACTGTCTAACGCAATTGTACTGGAGATCAACGGTAGACAGATACAGCGCTTGAAAGATGTGAGCGAAGCATTTTTATTTCCCGAAGCAGAATTTCACCGGATAGATTTTCTGCCGGGTTCCGATCGACTGACTGTAGTCTTACCTGTTGCGGAACTCAAACAGGCCAACCGACGTATTAAACAAAATTTTCGTATTCCAAAACTTCAATCGCTCTAATAACCGCAAACATAAATCGTTAATTTATTTGCCGCTTTTCGTACAGAAATTAAACTCAATGAAAATATTTTCCAGCGATTATTCAGAATTAAATACTTATTTAAAAGCAGCAAGTGAGTGGATTGGAGAAGAAACTCTGCGCTGCTTTCCTGATGGAGAGCCAAAGGAGTATCTATATGATTTAATGCTTGATTATCCGAATCGTGGAGGAAAACGTTTCCGGCCTGCATTGGTTTTGCTCTGTTGTGAGTTATTTGGCGGTGATCCGGAAGACGCTCTGAATTCTGCCGTTGCACTTGAGTTGTTTCACAATTTTGCGCTGATTCATGATGACATTGAAGACGAGTCTTTGTTGCGGCGCGGGAAACCTGCTTTACACCTTCAGCACGGAATCGCACTTGCGCTTAATGCGGGAGATGCTTTGTTGGGATTAGTACACGAAACACTGCTGAAAAATCATGCAAGCTTGGAAAGTAAAATGGCTTTGCGAATCCATCACCATTTGAACAAAGTCATGCGTGCTACCTTTGAAGGACAAGCTCTCGATATCGGTTGGGTTGCAAAACAAACTTTTCCTGATCGTGCAGAATATCGAGAAATGATAGGCCGGAAAACCGGTTGGTATTCCGGACGAGGTCCCTGTCAGTGCGGAGCATTGATTGCTGGTGCTTCTGAAACGGAGTTGGAAACAGTCGGCGATTTTGGAAAAGCAATTGGAATCGGTTTTCAGGTTCGTGATGATTTGTTGAACTTAACAGAAAAAAGTGAAACAGAAGCACCAAGCGCGGGTGCGGGTGGTTACGGCAAAGAACGTGGTGGTGACATCGCCGAAGGAAAGCGTACCTTGATCACTATTGAACTGTTGGAGCGTCTCTCGGAAAAAGACGCAGAGCGAGTGAGAACTATTTTATTACAAGAACGAGAACAAGTCTCTGAAGCTGATATAGATTGGTGTATCGCCCGTGCTGAAAGTACGGGAGCTCTGGATGCCGCGGCTGATTACTGCAAAAAACAGGCTGTTCTGGCTGCCTCCTCATTGAAAAATTTCCCCAATCATCCTGCCAAATCTTTGCTTGGAGAACTTGTGGACTACTTGACCATAGGCCGAAAAGCTTAACCAAGACTAAAAAAAAATCGACAAATCACTAAAAATCTGATAAAAATGGGAGTTAGCTTTTAATCAATTATTTTACAGCTCGCTCAAAACGAAGCGGATCGCATGGCCCGGACTGAGGAAATTTTGTTAAATCTGCTGGCTGTACCGATTGAAACTAAAGGTTATGAACTCGTAGATATCGAAATTAACAGACAGGGTTCTGAGCAAACTATTCAGTTATTCATCGACAGTCCACATGGAATTGGAATGGATGATTGTGTAGCCGTAAATCAGCTTGCACAGGAAATACTGGAGAGCACTGATCCCACTTATGAGACTTATACTTTGGAAGTTTCATCACCTGGGATTTTCCGGAAGCTGAAAACTCCTGAGCACTTTAAGACTTTTACAGGCAAGAGAATTAAAGTACGACTGCAACAAAAGGTTGAAGGCGTGAAGAATGCAATCGGCAGCCTTGAGGAGTGCACAGACAAAGAAATCCGTTTGAGACTGGAAACCGATGGCTCTGAAATAGTAATTCCGTTTACACTGATTACCAAAGCTAATCTTGAACCAATACTGGAATTTTGACTGATTGATTGAATTTTTGAACGAAACACGTAAAACAAAAAAGGTAAATTTTGAAAGAGAACTTATTTGAAATCATCAAGGACTTTTCCAAAGAGAAGGGTTTGGACCATGAAGTGGTCATAAAGTTAGTGGAAGAGTCGCTGATTCAGGCTGCTCAACGAAAACTTCCTTATCACGAAATTGAGGGTAAAATTGATGAGAAAACTGGAAAAATAAACTTATCTCACTTCAAGGAAGTCGTTGAATTGGTTGAAGATTCGAATAATGAAATTTCTATGGAGGACGTGGTAGAATTCGATCCTGATGCAGGACTCGGCGATGAAGTCGAATATGAAATTAGCGAACGAGAGTTTCAGCGAATTGCTCATTCAACACGTCCAATTATTTTTGGAAGTTTAAAAGAAGCAGAGAGGCAAATGGTCGTTAAGACTTTTACTGATAAAATTGGAGAAGTTTTAACAGGAACAGTTATAAGGGTTGAACCGAATGGTCGTGTGGCTTTTAGTTTCCAAAATAAAGTCGAAGCATATTTGTTCAGACGAGAGCAAATTTACGGTGAGAATTTTACTTTTGGGGATCATGTCAGAGTTTTATTGTTAGACGTAAATGACAATCCACACAAAGATTCTCAACTCACAATTTCACGGACACATCCCGGATTATTGATTAAGTTGTTTGAAATGGAGGTTCCTGAAATATTTGATGGAATTGTCAAAATTGTCAATGCGGCAAGAGAACCTGGTCGAAGAGCAAAGATTTCGGTTTATTCCACCGATGAAGATGTCGATCCGGTTGGTTCATGTGTAGGAATGCGTGGTAGCCGTGTGCAGACAATTGTAAATGATTTGAATGGCGAAAAAATAGATATTGTACGTTGGAGCGAAGACATTGACCAATATACCTGCAACGCACTTGCTCCTGCTGAAATTGACAGTCTTGAAATTGACGAGGAAGCAAATCAAATAGATGTAATCGTCGCCCCAAATCAACTTTCACTTGCAATAGGACACAAAGGACAGAATGTACGTCTTGCCTCAAAATTAATCGGCTATAAAATCAATATTGTTTCAAATGAAGAAGAAGAACTCACCATAGATGAACAGTTGGAAAAAGAACTTGCAAAAACAAGAGGAAATGGTGATGCAAGCACAGATAATTCGGTAGAAGTGACTGAGGAAAATGCTGACAATGAAAGTGAACCTAATGCTGCTAACACGGAAAATCAGGAAGTAGAAGTTTCCGAAGTTGAGGAAGTTTCCGAAGTTGAGGAAGTTTCCGAAGTTGCAGAAGTTACAGAAGTTACAGAAGTTACAGAAGTTACAGAAGTTACAGAAGTTGCAGACGTTGCAGAAGTTTCCGAAGTTGCAGAAGTTGCAGAAGTTGCAGAAGTTGAGGAAGTTGCAGAAGTTTCCGAAGTTGCAGAAGTTTCCGAAGTTGCAGAAGTTGCAGAAGTTGCAGAAGTTGAGGAAGTTGAGGAAGTTACTGAAGTCGCCGAAGTTTCCGAAGAAGAAGATAAAACAAAAGCTAAAGTTGAAGCATAATCAGAAACAAACCATCAGCATCCATCAATTGAAAATGGCACGTGGTAGAATCATAAGATCTGTAAAGAAAATCAAAGGAATTCATGTCTGAAGTAAGAGTATTTGAACTGGCAAAAGAATTAAAAATGCCCGCCAAGCAACTGCTCACGAAAATGCGTAAAGCTGGAATTCCGGTTACAGGTAATTTTTCTGAACTTTCAGTTGAACAAGCTGATATTGTTAGGAAAATGGCAAATAGTGCTGGTGGAATTGTCTTGTCAAAATCATCTAAAGCCACAGGAATACGCCGTGCAAAGTCAACTGTCAGAAAAAAAGGAGGGACTGATGATGTCAAAAAGACTAAAAAGAGTAAGAGCTCAGCAATTGTCACAATCTCAACTAAATCACAATTAGATGAAGATGTTGTTGAAGTAACACCAAAAAGGAGAGTCCGCAGGAAAAAGAAAGAAGAGAACGTATCGTCTCAGGATTTTAAAGCCACTCCAGAGGAAAAAACTACACCTGATGCAGAAGTTAAGGAAGAGAACTATCAAACCCTTGAATCTGACCGGCAGGAAAACAAATCTATAGAACCTCCAACTGACACAAGCTCACTTCAAAATGACCAAGCTCTGGCCGAGTCAGTGGAGTCTATTCCGGAAAACATAGGTGATTCACCTGCATTAAGAGAGAAAACTTCAGAACAAGCTGGTGATGATAACTTGCAAAATGAGTCAAAAAAGACTGCTGATGTTGATGAAAAGACAACTGGATTAACAGAAAAAAAATCAAAGAAAAAAAAGGTTTTTTTCAAGCACTCTCATTCTGAAGAAGATGAATTTCAAGATAAAAATAGAAATTTCCGCCGCCAAGATGCAGACAGAAACCGGAAAGGTGGAGGAGGTCAAAGAGATTATCTATTTCGTGAAAAAAGACCGCGTCACCGCAGGAAAGACCAGTCACAAGGACGACGTCAAGCTAAAGCCGCAAAAAGGATTACAAACCAGAACGCTCCAAAGCACGTATTTAATCCACGTAAAAAGAGTATCCGGATCGGCAACCAAGTTGTCGTAGCTGAACTTGCAGGATTGATTGGGATAAAAGTGCCTGAAATCTTGAAAAAACTGATGTCCCTCGGAATCATGGCCACTATCAACCAGACGATTCCTGGAGAAACGGCGGAACTGATTGCTACTGATTTTGATGTGACTGTTGAAGTTGAAACTTTTGAGTTGTCAGATCTGCTCCGAGAAGAGGAGCCGGATGATTCTGAGTTGGAATTGCGAGCACCGATTGTGACAATCATGGGACACGTTGATCACGGAAAAACATCTTTGCTTGATAAAATCCGAGAAACCCGGATTGCATCCGGAGAAGCAGGTGGCATTACCCAGCACATTGGTGCATATCATCTTGAAGCAGGCGGAAATAGAGTTACTTTCCTGGATACCCCCGGACATGAAGCTTTTACTTCTATGCGTGCCAGAGGCGCCAATATTACCGATATCGTCATCCTGGTTGTTGCATCAGATGATAAAGTCCAGCCTCAAACTATTGAAGCAATCCAGCACGCACGTGCCGCGGATGTACCGATTATTGTTGCCGTAAACAAAATTGACCGTCCGGAATCTGATCCAATGAGGATTCAGCAGGAATTGCTAAGTCATGAACTAATTCCGGAAGATTTAGGAGGAAGTACCATTTTTGTCAAAGTTTCAGCAAAAACAGGTGAAGGAATTGATGAACTGCTGGAAATGATTCATTTGCAGGCAGAGATACTGGAACTCAAAGCAACATCCAAAGGTTTTGCGCGTGGAACAATAATTGAGTCTCGTGTCCGCAAAGGTCAGGGACCTGTCGGTACTGTTCTCGTTCAGCGTGGAACACTCAAGATTGGTGATTATTTTGTAATGGGCAGTATACATGGAAGAATACGGGCGATGTTCGATGAGGGCGGAATTGCTATGACAGAAGCAGGTCCATCAATCCCTGTTGAAATTTCCGGATTAAGCAATGTGCCTGAAGTAGGCGAAATATTTGTTATTCTTGAAGATGAAAAGAAAGCACGTCAAATTGCTGAAGAACGTGAGCACAAACTGAGAGCTGAAACAATTAGTGAAGATCAGAAAACCAGTCTTGATAACCTCTTCAGTAAAATTGAAGAAGGACAGGCAAATGAACTTCGTTTGATTTTAAAAGGAGATGTTCAAGGGTCCGTTGAGGCACTCAAAGCATCACTTGAACAAATCGGTGATGAACGAATTTCTCCACGTTTTCTACTTTGTTCCGTCGGTGATGTTACTGAAACAGATATTACATTAGCCTCTGCGTCTGATGCGATTATCGTCGGATTCAACGTGAAAATGGATGCAAAAGCCAGAGAAATTCGTGCCAGTGAAGGTGTTGATGTACGGCTTTATGATGTAATTTACAATGCACTGGATGATGTTAAAGCTGCAATGGAAGGTCTTTTGGAGCCAGAAATTCGGGAAGAAGTTCTTGGACACTTGGAAGTCCGTCAGGTCTTTTCCGCAGGGAAAAATGGAATGGTAGTCGGTGGACTGGTTACAGACGGCAAGCTCTTCCGGAATTCATTAGTACGAGTCTTGAGAAAAGAAGAAAGCATTTTTGAAGGCTCAATCATCTCACTGAAGCGCTTTAAAGATGATGTCCAGGAAGTGGCACAGAATTATGAGTGCGGCATGATTTTGGATTTTTCAGAAATTGAAAACGGTGATATCGTGGAAGCCTACAAACAGATTGAAGAAAGTGCGCGGCTTTAAGTTTGCTCATGAAAAAAACAGGAAGAAGTAATTTTAGCACTTTAGTACATCGAAGACTTTCAGAAATATTTCTTTTCGAAAGCAAAGATCCTCGTTTCAAAAAAGTTACCGTCAGCAGAGTGGAAGCAGCCCCTAATATGTCTTCCGCAAGAGTTCATGTTTCGGTTTTTCCCTCTGAAGGTCAGGAAGAGTTAGTTGCCTCATTAAACCATGCGGCAGGATTTTTCAGTCGACAATTGGGCAAAGTTCTCAAAACACGCAACACACCACAATTATCATTTGTGTACGATTCGGGATTTGACTACAGTGATGAAATTGAAATTTTGTTGCGTAACGTTCTTCCGAAAAAAGAGTCAGAGATCCAGGAAACAGAAATTGACACCAATACTGAAACCGGCAAATAATATGCGGGTTTTTAGTAAATTAGCATGGGTTTCTTGCGTATCATAAGTATCGACAAGCCGAAAGGCTGGACTTCTTTTGATGTCGTTCGTTTTGTAAAACGACAGTTTCAAGAAAAAAAAGTCGGACATCTCGGCACTTTGGATCCAATGGCAACAGGCATCTTGCCCATATTCCTCGGACAGGCGACCCGCCTCATTCCCCTCTTCAATAATGTAGACAAAACTTACCGCGCGGTTTGTAAATTAGGTGAAACAACTGACACTTATGATGCGGAAGGAACGGTCACGGAAATCCTTGATACCAAGTTTTTAAATCCGGAAGAAGTGACTAAGGCGGTAAACTCATTTCTGGGCCAGCAGGAACAGCAAACCCCTGCATTTTCAGCAGCAAAATTTAATGGCGTTCCGGCCTACAAACTGGCAAGGCAAGGACTGAATGTTCCGGAAAAAATCCGCTCAGTAACGTTCCACGAAGTAGAAGTTGAATCTGTAGAACTGCCATACGTACAATTCCGGATACGCTGTTCAAAAGGGACTTATATCCGCACAATGGCAAATGATCTGGGGCGCTTACTGAAAGTTGGCGGACATCTTACTTCTCTGGAAAGACTTGCTTGCGGAAAGTGGTTTAATACTGACAATTCAATCTCAATAGAGGAACTTAAAAAAATAGAGAACGAAACTGATGTACCCTGGATTTCTCCATTAAAACTGTTGAATCACCTTTACACAGTTTATGCTGATTTAGAGATGCAAACTTCCATAAAATTCGGACGTCGAGTTGAAGTTTCAGCGCCACTTGAGGTTATGCAACACACACAAATGACCGCAGAAATTGATTTTTCTGCGGAAAGAAATCTTATTCCGACAAAAGTTTTGGATTGTGACCACAATTTGGTTGCTATTGGCAGTGTAATGTGGGAAAATGATGTCTATTATTTTAAACCATCAAAAGTATTTAGCTATAAAGAAGATTATTTTATATGTTAACAAAAAACCGAAAAGTCGAAATTGTAAATAAGTTCGGAAAAAACGATGCCGATACGGGCTCTACAGAGGTGCAAGTCGCATTATTGTCGGAACGTATCAAGTCATTGACTGAACATTTACGTAGTCAGCCCAAAGATTTTAGTTCACGAAGAGGTCTATTGAAACTTGTGGGGCAACGACGTAATTTTATGAGTTACCTCAAAAAGAGAAATATTGACAGTCACGGGGATCTTTCTAAACAACTCAAGATCCGCGTCAAGTGACTCAAGTAAAACTTCTCAGAGGACTTGTCCACGGGGGCTGGTCTTCTGCATGGTGTTTTTTGGCAAATGCCAATTTGCACCATTTCATTTCCCCCGTATTCTGTAGCATGAAGTCTGCTAATCATTTTTTTGTTTCCCATTCTTGTTCATTGAGAAATTTTTTCTTGAAACATCCTGAAGCCATCTGGCAAAAAACAGGATTATAAGTGAATTGTATGGGGCAGAAAAAAGAGATGCGGGCATGTTACCATTTTAAGAATTCCGACAGTTTGATATGAAAAAGGCATTGGCCTCATTCTGAATCGGTAGAACGTTGATAATTAGGAGTATAATGAAAATTGTTGAAAGAGAATTTGGTCCGGCCACTATGAAGATGGAAACCGGAAGAATGGCCAAACAGGCCAATGGATCCGTATTAGTTACATACGGTGACACAGTAGTACTTGTTGCTGCAACTGCGGCAAAGGGATCAGGAACAGGCGCGGATTTTTTCCCGCTTTCTGTTTTTTATGTTGAAAAAGCTTATGCTGCGGGTAGAATCCCTGGAGGTTTCTTAAAGCGTGAAGCACGTCTTTCCGATAGCGAAACACTTATTTCACGAATAATTGACCGGCCATTGAGACCTGCTTTTGAAGATCATTACCTAGCAGAAACAATGATTGCGGCAACCGTTTTAAGTCATGATCTTATTCATCCATCTGATGTAGCCGCAATGAACGGCGCGTCTGCGGCACTGGCCATTTCAGACATTCCTTTTCACAATCCTCTGGGTGGTGTAAGAGTCGGTCGAATTGATGGCAAATTTGTAACAAATCCCAGTCCTGAAGAACTGGAAGTAAGTGAATTGAACATCTTTATGGCCGCGTCCAAAGATGCGATTTTAATGGTTGAAGGTGAATCAAGCGGTGTTAGCGAATCTGTGATGCTGGATGCATTATGGTATGGACAGGAAGCAGTTCTGCCAATTATTGAAATGCAGGAAGAGTTGATGCAGAGTGTTGGCAAGGCGAAACGGACTGTTGCAGTTCCGCCGGTAGATGCTGAACTAAAAGCTAAAATTGAAGCAATTGCACCAAAACGTTTGCGTGATGCTCTCAGCATCAAAGATAAAATTGAGCGCTACGAAAGATTGGACACATTACGCGACGAAGTCTGCAATGAAGTACTTGGTGATTCACCTGATACAGATTCGGCAAAAGAGCTTGGTCAAATATTTGCTGACATCAAAAAAGATGAAATGCGCGCACGTTTGATTAAAGATCAAATTCGTATAGACGGCAGAAAGCCGACAGAAATTCGACCAATAACCTGTGAAACCAAAGTATTGCCCAGAACACACGGTTCTGCCTTGTTCACACGTGGTGAAACACAGGCACTCGCTGTTACAACACTTGGTGCCCGTGAAGATGAAAAGATGATCGATTCACTGGATGGCATTTCTTTCAAAAGATTCATGCTGCACTATAACTTTCCCAGTTTTTGTGTTGGAGAAACACGACCTCCACGTGGACCTGGACGCAGGGAAATTGGACACGGTACTCTGGCAGAGCGCGGATTGACTCCGGTCATGCCAACTAAAGCTGAATTTCCTTATACAATTCGACTTGTTTCTGAAGTTCTTGAATCAAATGGTTCGTCTTCAATGGCTACTGTCTGCGCCGGTTCACTGGCTATGATGGATGCGGGAGTGCCTCTCAAGGAAGCAACCGCGGGTATTGCCATGGGACTGATCAGTGACGGAAAAAACAACGTGATTCTTTCAGATATACTTGGTGATGAAGATCATCTCGGCGACATGGATTTCAAAGTTATCGGTACAGCAAACGGAATCACGGCCCTGCAAATGGATATTAAAATTAAGGGACTCGGACGTGAAGTCGTTGAGCAAGCCTTAATGCAGGCACGTGAAGGCCGGATGCATATTTTAGGAAAAATGGCTGAAGCACTGAAAGAATCCCGCGGCGGACTTTCAACTTATGCTCCCCGCTTTATCACACATAAAATCTCGCAGGATAAAATCGGTACTGTCATAGGACCTGGCGGTAAAATGATTAAGAGCATTGTCGAGAAAACCGGTGTGAAAATTAATATTGATGATGACGGCATTGTTTCGATCATGTCACGTGACCATCAAGCAGTGGATGATGCACTGGAGATTGTAAAAAACCTTACTCGTACAATTGAGATAGGCGAAACTTATACCGGACCTGTCAAGAAAGTAATGGACTTTGGCGCGTTCGTTGAGGTTTTCCCAGGTACAGAAGGACTGGTACATATATCTAATCTTGCAGAAGGCCGAGTCGAAAAAGTTACTGATGTTTGTAAAGAAGGTGATATTGTCACCGTCAAAGCAACCGGAGTTGACAGACGAGGAAAAATCCAACTTAGTATAAAAGACGTTTAAGTCAGAGCACAAACTGTTTAGCACAGCTTAAACTAAAGTCTGCCGACCGTTTCTTCAAAAGAGAGGTCGGCAGTTTTACCTGCCAAATTATTCTTTTTTGCCCCCATTTTTTTGGTGCGGCAAAAGAATCCCTAAAGAAACTGCAATCAGTAATCAAACACTATTAGTTTGAGTTTAGAATGCTCTAGGGCTATGGTGAAATGGATTATTTTAGCACTATCACCCTGCAAAACTATTTCAGCATGAACCTTGTTATCACGGATTCCGGACTTGGCGGACTTTCCGTTTTTGCGCAGCTGATGCGGTTCCTGAAAGATCGTGCATCTTCCGGAAATTCAGCCAATCTTGTAGACAATTTAAACATCACCTACGTAAACGCTGTGCCTTCAAATGAACGTGGTTACAACTCCATGTCCGGCAGCACGGAACAGATTGAAACATTTGATAAAATACTAAATAATACAAAAAAACTTTTTATGCCAGATTACATTTTTGTTGCTTGTGGATCATTGTCTGTTCTTTTGAAAGAATTACAGTTTCAAAGCAATGCGGAGCTTAAAATCGACGGTATTCTTTCAATTGGAAACAAGCAGCTTTTGGGAAGTCTGAATCAAAATTCAAAGACAACTGCATTAATTTTTGCTACTCCCACAACAATTCGAGCAAAAACGATTCAGCACGAACTTTACAAAAATGGAATTGCGGAAAAGCGAATTATCACACAGGCATGTCCGGAATTAGCAACCCAGATTTCAAATGATCCGGAAGGATCAAAAGTTGCGGAAAGTATAAGACACTGGGTAAGGCAAGCATTGCAAAAATTGACTGCTGATTCCAACTCGCCATTGATCGCATATCTTGGCTGTACTCACTACTCTTACCGTGAAAGTCTCTTTCAAGATGCTTTCATACAGGAGGGTTTCAGCAATATCACTTTGCTAAACCCTAATCTTGCTGCTGCCGAATATTTGTACAAAATCGTCCTGCAAAACCAAGATTCTGCCACCATACTATCGAAAGATATTTCTCTTTCATTTTCAACACCTTACCCAATTCCGGAGCAGGAAATAAAGACACTGTCTAAACTGCTGAATCCTATTTCAGTTGAAACCGCCGAGGCTTTTCAAAATGCCATAATTTGTCCTGAACTGCTTGCTGATTGAACGATGACCATTGCTGAACTTGCTGAATATAATTTGTTTTCCTGTTTGGAAAAATCCCACCTGCTGGATGTTGCAGACGAATCAAAAATTTGGTTTGCTCAACTCAATCTTCAAGACTGCCTAGAAAATGAACTTCCGGACGCAGGACAAATCGCGGACTATTTATTTTCAGAAATTGAGCTGCCTGAAATTCAACTCTTCCTGCTGCTGATTGAAAGAAATCGAATCGAATCCTGGAGTGGAAACTCCAAGACTGTTGGTTTTCAGGAATTGGTTGAGATTAAGAACAACAACGTATATCAAAAAAATCAGCAAGCAACACTAAAAATGCGTGGCTGTGTCTGGAAAAACATGCTTGATACGGAAACTCTTCAGGAAATAATAACACAAAACCATGATGCTCCACTCGAAGCTGTAGCAAAAAACAGGCAGTGTGTCATCATCAATCCGGAACAAGCTTTAAGTTTGGAAGTCCTAAATATACCAAAACCATGGGGACATGAGGGATGGTATACCGGAGTCGAAAAACGTGGTGTGGTGAAGGTCGCAGACGAATATGGAAAAACAGAGTTGCCATATGCATTGAGTCTTTTTAAAAAACAACTTCTTGCGGACTCTTCTGAAACTTTGATTTTGTTAAAAACACTAAATCCTGTCGCGGATGATGTGTTGGGAGATTTGTATTATGAAATGCATGAAGAAAAATGGGAAGTTTATGTTGTGACAGAAATTGACAAAACTGCCTGGCCCTCTGGAACAGGCATCATCAAGGCAGGATTGCATCCGAATAAAATTTCTGCATATCAAGCAAAACACGGAACAAAATGGTCAGAATTTCTACTCAAAGATTTTAAAACAGCAATTGCTGAATACGAAAAAACACGCCGTCAAATAGATGAATCAAAAGAAACTATTTCCAGCAAATTGATTGTTCAGGAAATTGAACTCAGAGAGAAAGCAGCTGATTTTGTGGGTGACTTGTCTGTAAAAGTAGGGGACATTGTCAGCTTTCCTGTTTTTCAAATGCACTCTTTAAGACATGGAATCAAGGTCATAGAATTTCAAACACCGCATTATGAACGTCTTATTGTAATGTTTGCGCAAAAAGTTCTAACCCAAAATCATTGGGATACCGAAGACGCTTTAAACAAAATGCTTCCGGAAATCTATCAAGCACCTCAACTGGAAAAACTACACAAATCGGCAGGAATACTGGTGGAGCGTTTTGTTGATTTTCCGCAATTTACCGCAGACCGTATTTCTTTGGATTCTGAACAGATTTGGCATGATCAACTCGACGGAAAATACCATTTGCTAATCACCATTTCCGGACAAGCTACCGTGATTCCGGAATACGGTCAGCCCGTAATTTTGAATCATGAAGACGCTTTGTTTTTACCGGTGCGAATGGGAAATTATAGCTTGAAAAGCACCGGAGATATTCCGCTAATTTGCTTAAAAGCAGTGCCGAAATAACAAATGATCGTTGAAGTTGCCCTGAATTTACCGCTTCGTAAGACTTTTGATTATCGCTGGCCGGATAATCTTGCCCGTGTTCCTGAAGCAGGTTTACAAGTACTTGTGCCGTTTGGCGTACAAAAAAAAGGTGGTGTTGTAGTTGGTGTAAAGGAACATTCAGAATTTACCAAATTGAGACTGGTAGAAACACTGGTTGATGAGGAACCGCTGTTTTCAGCAGAAATGCTGAAACTTAGCAAGTGGACTTCTGAATACTATTTTTGTGCCTGGGGTGAAACATTGAATGCCGCGATTCCCGGTGGACTTTCCCTGCGTTTACGTACAACTTTTACTCCCCAAACAACCTCACTTCCAGGTCTGGACACGCTGAGCAAACAACCACTTAGTCTGCTTGATACCCAACAATCATGGACACAGCAGGAATGGATTCAGTGCAACCCTGATGAACATGACCAAAAACTGCTGCGGAACTGGCTTGCCAAAGACTATATTCATTCAACTCAGGTGTTGCTGGGGAAAAAGACAAAACCAAAAATGGAACGTTGGATACGTCTGCTCAAAACTGATGATGATAAAACTGCTGCAAAACGACGTAAAACAAAACGACAGCAAATATTTGAAATCTTAAAAGAAAATCCGCAGATTTGCTGGAGTGAAATTCAAACCAGAGTCAATGCTCCTTCACAAATCATCAAGAAACTAAAAGAGGAAGGTTTCGTTGATTTTTTTGAAAAACGGGTTTACCGTCGATTTATGGAAGGAGGTTTGCCTGAAATAGAAGCATTTCTGGATTTAAATCAGGAACAGAATTTAACTTTTAACAAAGTTTCCGATTCACTTAACAAAGGCACTTACCGTACATTTTTACTGGAAGGTGTCACTGGCAGCGGAAAAACAGAAGTATATCTGCATGCGGTACGTGCCGCACTTAAATTGGGAAAATCATCTTTGATTCTGGTTCCCGAAATTTCATTGACTCCACAGTTGGTCAACCGTTTCCGTTCACGTTTCGGTGACCTTGTGGCAGTTTTACACAGTGGAATGGATGACGGTGAGCGCTTTGATGAATGGTCGAGAGTACGAAACGGAATTGCAACAATTGTAATCGGCGCCCGTAGCGCGGTCTTTTCTCCTTTGAAAAACTTGGGACTGATCGTGATAGATGAAGAACACGACCCTTCATACAAACAGGGCGAGACTCCACGTTACCATGGACGAGATGTGGCTATTTTTCGTGGATATGAAACAGGTGCGACAGTATTGCTTGGTTCAGCCACTCCATCACTGGAATCCGCAAACAATGTAATCAATTCTAAATATGAGCTTTTACGCTTAACAGCACGTATCCATCAAGGACAATTACCACAAGTGAAACTTCTGGATATGAAAACTGTACCAAGCCAGAAAGGCAGTCCATATTTTTCCAGTGAATTGGTAGAAGCGCTCCGTCAACGCCTACTGAGAAAAGAGCAAAGTATTGTATTTTTGAATCGCCGCGGATTTGCGCCTTTGGTACGTTGTTCAAAGTGCGAAACTACTTACACTTGCCCCAACTGTAGTTTGAGTTTAGTTTACCATCAAGGAGCAAACCAAGTCCGTTGTCATCAATGTGACTTTGTTAAACCACTACAAAATAGATGTCCGGATTGCGGCACAGATCAAGCCCCAAAAATTATCGGTACCGGAACAGAACAAGTTGAGGAAAATCTCAAAATGTTTTTTCCAGACGCGCGTATTTTACGGATGGATCGCGACACATTGCATGGCAAACACGCACTCTCCAAAATGCATGATCGTATCCGCAGACATGAAGTTGATATTGTGATTGGTACACAATTGGTAACCAAAGGACATGACTTTCCGGAAGTAACTTTGGTGGGCGTAATTTTATCTGATTTATCGCTAAACATTCCGGATTTCCGCGCGAGTGAACGGACATTTCAATTATTGACACAAGTTGCGGGACGCGCTGGACGAGGTTCCAAACCGGGTGAAGTGTTGATTCAAACTCATAATCCCAGGCACCACAGTTTACTTTGTGCCAAAGAACACGACAATGCAAACTTCAGGGAGCTTGAACTGGAACGTAGACAAAACCTCCGGATGCCGCCTTTTCATTCGCTGACAATGATTGTCTGCAGTAGTCCTCGTGAAGAACGCGCGGAAAGTATCGCCAGGGCACTTGCCGAAAAAATTGAAATGATTATTTCAAACAAAAGACACGGTGCTCTTTCCGATTCAACTGGCAAAGTTAAAACTGCCGAAATTATTAAAATAATTGGACCAATTGAAGCTCCTATGAAAAAATTGCGTAACCGTTTCCGCTGGCAACTTTTGCTGAAAGCAGACAGTGTACGACCTCTTTCTCGCTTGCTGAAACAAGTTTTTGAAACTCCTACTTCAATAAGACGTGATGAGTTAATTCAGGTTGATGTTGATCCTCATCACCTGCTTTGAGACATAAAAATAATGGTGTGCCACATGGCTTTAGTTTTTGTTGAGGAAACGATTTATGATGTCGTCTTAAAATATTTAGCAGGATAAATTAAGTGGACTTTACACAATGGAGTCAACTGGCTCTAATCTGTATCATGGGAGCAATGTCTCCAGGCCCTAGCCTTGCGGTAATTTTACGAAACTCAGTTTCCGGAGGACGACAGCAGGGAGTTTTGACCGGAATCGGCCACGGTCTTGGCATCACGTTCTATGCGCTAATTGCGGTTGCAGGACTGGTTACAATTTTCAAAACAATTCCTCATTTTTTCCTTGTTGCCCAAATAGTAGGTTCTATTTTTTTAATCTGGCTCGGCTCAAAAATGATCATCACAGCCCTGACTCACGAAAATGGCAATTTTGAAACATCCCACTCTAAAGTCACAGGGCGCCAGGGATTTATTGAAGGCTTTTTAATTGCTTTCCTGAATCCCAAAATCGCAGCGTGGCTCTTGGCGCTATTCAGTCAGTTTGTACAACCCGACGCAGCACTCACAGAACAAATGCTAATCGTCTCAACAGTTGGCGGAATTGATACAATCTGGTATTGTCTTGTTGCTCTGCTTACTTCCTCAGGAGCGCTCGTTGAAGGTCTGAGAAGCAACGCCAAACGGATTGATTTTGGAATGGGGCTTTTGCTGATATTACTGGCGGCAGGAATGCTCTGGCGCGCGTTTAATCTCTTCAGCTAAAACAGAATTGCATGGTAGAAATCAGGAAGGCCTTAAAACAGGATTTTGAACAGATTTGGAAAATTTTTCAACCAATTGTTTCCGCAGGCGAAACCTACCCTTATCCCAGGAATACCAGTAAAGAAGAAGCTTTCAGGATTTGGATAAAAGAACCGCAAAAAACTTTCGTCTGTCTGGAAAACAAACATATTCTTGGCACATATTATTTGAAACAAAATCAATCCGGACAAGGTAGCCACGTCTGCAACTGCGGTTATATGGTTTCAGCTGACGCAAGAGGGAAGGGTTTGGCCACATTCATGTGTGAACATTCACAAAAAGTTGCCAGAGAGTTGAACTACAAAGGCATGCAGTTCAATCTAGTTGTCGTCAGTAATGAGCAGGCTGTCCGCTTATGGAGCAAGCTGGGATTTGAAACTGCGGGCAAAATAACGAAGGCCTTTCAGCACCCAACTTTGGGCTACGTGGATGCACTGATTATGTACAAATGGCTCTGAAAACTGCTTGAAAATCCTTTTGCCGCTCAGCAATCAAACTCAGTTCATCTTCACTCCAACCCCGTTGTACCCATTCTATCTCAAATGTTTCCCGCAGATTTCCAAGAAGCAGCAGTCGTAATTCCTTTTTGGAGAGTTCCGGATAGATTCCGGCAGATTCCAGCGAATGCATTTCCTGCCGCAAGTTAACTTCACTAACGTAAGGGAATATTTTAGCAATGAGATGAACTGAATCTTTGAGTGGAATGGAACCGTGCTGCAAAAAGACTCTTGCGGATGAGGAATCCGGACGGCGTATATTTCTTATTCTTTGCGCACTGCCGATAATTTTTTTCCCTTCTACCAAAATTTCATACGCAGACGGTTCCGCAAAACAAACGTGCGTATTGCTTTTTTCCTTTTGCGGACTTTCTTCCTGCAATTCCGGTTTAAGCCCCAATTTCTTGAAAAAGGCGTAAAATCCTTGTGCCAGATAACGGTAGTTGTCCAGCACGCCTCCGCGAAAATTTTGATCCAGAACTCCGCCGACTAAAGAATAAGTCAGGTCACCTCCATGTAAAACAGCTTTTCCGCCTGTTGTACGGCGGATGACAGGAATTCCGAGTTTCTTGCAGGACTCCAGATCAATGTACTTATCCAACTTTTCATTCCTGCCCAGCGAAAGAGTCGGACATTCCCAATCATAAATCCTGAA
>JAESQU010000140.1 GCA_016764995.1 SAR324 cluster bacterium
CTACAAACCCGGCTCTCTCAAAGCACTCAACTGTCGTGAAGGAAAATCCAGAATGGAAGCGTTTTGCAGGGAAGAGGGAATCGATTTTGAGATTTGCGGAAAAGTAATAGTTGCGGTTTCCGAAGATGAGTTGCCGGCACTTGAAACTATTTATCAACGGGGGCGAATGAACGGTGTGCGCTGCAAAATGATAGACGCAGAAAAGCTGCACGAACTCGAGCCGCATGTCGCGGGAATACAAGCAGTGCACGTTCCGGAAGCGGGAATTGTGAATTTCGGAAAAGTTTGTGAACGATTTGCGGCACATATACGTGAGCAGAACGGAAACGAGATTGTTTGTTCAGCAAAGGTGACTGCAATTCGTCAGACGGCTCAACGCATGCTTGTGGAAACTGAACGTGGTAAATTTGAGGGTAAGTATGTGATAAATTGCGCCGGTCTGTATTCCGATAAAATCACTGCCATGACTCAAAATCCGGATTCCAAAATTATTCCGTTCCGGGGTGAATACTATGAGGTGCGTCCGGAAAAACATCATTTGTGCCGGAATTTGATTTATCCGGTTCCGGATCCTGATTTTCCCTTTTTGGGTGTACATTTTACACGCATGATTGACGGTTCACTGGAGTGCGGTCCAAACGCGGTTCTGGCATTTGCGAGAGAGGGTTACACGCGCAGTACCATCAATATTCCGGAGCTCGTAGAAGTTTTGTGCTATTCCGGATTTATGAAATTAGCACTAAAATACTGGCGTGCCGGCGCGGGAGAGATGTGGCGTTCGTTCAGCAAAGCCGCTTTCGTCAGGGCGCTGCAACGACTGATTCCGGAAATAACCGCCGAAGATTTGGAAGAAGCTCCAGCCGGAATACGAGCGCAAGCGGTGCTGCCGAACGGCAAACTTGTTGATGATTTTCTGATTCAGGAAAACAAAAACATGATCAATGTCGGCAATGCCCCTTCACCCGCGGCTACTTCATCGCTTAATATCGGCAAACACATTGTAGAGATTGTCGCAAAGAGGTTTTGAAGTGAGGTTGTGATCAGTGATTATCTGAATTTGATTATGCTGCAAGTAGCTGAAATTTAACTCTCACTCTGCCAACGTAGCAAAACTTCTTCCAGCTCAGCTAACGGCAGAAGAAAATTTCCACTTTTAGGCGGAGTTAAAAATTCGCTGTTTGGCCATCCCAGAGAAAACAATTTTTCAAAACAAAATTGACCGCTTGAAGGAAGCGGACGTATTTCTAATATTTTGACATCGGCAGGCGCAAATAAAACATTTGTTAAGCCTGCGCCGTGTGCCGCGATTACATGAGAAGCATTTCGAAAAAGCTCAACTTGTTCCAAGATGCTCATCTCTTCCAGAAAAACTTTGCGGAAATTGTATTTTTTCAGTAATGGCAGAAACTCCTCCTCATTTGTCAAGTGACGTTTTACTGCCAATTTTCTTGAAATATAAATTCGTTTTAGTGATTTTGAATTTCGAGAATTTCGAGAATTTTTTTGAGGAAAATATTTTTCAAAAAAGCTTTGGATTTTATTAACTTTTTCCAGGTTCAAGTCTGGAGTTTCCATTTCCGGAATAATAAGTTTTTCGACATGAAAAATATCCGGCGCTAAGACCTGCACCTCAAATCCTGCGTCATTTAGAAATTCAATGAACGAAACCGGCATAAATTCTGGAACCAACACTGGAAATCTAGGAGCGTCAATCAGGTGTGACAGCAAATCTGTCAGCAGATGGTAATAGCTGTAAATGTGAGGTGAAATGCCCAAATGGTAGGTGCCGTTAAGGACACGGGCATTTTCGGGATCGGCTAAACCCTGTAGCAGGCGCGCCTCAATGTAACGGCGATGCTCGCCAATTCCTGGATTTTGTTCAGAATTTGAAAGATGCCAGGGGTATTTTTGAAAATGAAACCAGATCCGATTCCTGGATTGAACTAAACCATCAGCTGCCGAAAGCAGAGCATTTTCAAGAATCAAGGACATTTTCTAATATAGCATTCTGCAGAAACAAAACAGCAAAGAGCCAATTGAAAAAACACTCAACGGTTTTCTGTCTGCACTTAACCGTATTGGCGTACGTAATAGTCTTGATATGTGCCGGAAGTAATGTTGCTGACCCATTCCTGATGGTCGAGATACCAGCGGATGGTTTTGGTCAGTCCTTCTTCAAAAGAGTGACGCGGTGTCCAATTTAAAGCAGTTTTAATTTTTGTTGCATCAATTGCATAGCGCCGGTCGTGTCCGGGGCGGTCCTTAACAAAAGTTATCAAATTCCCACAGGATTCATTTCCACTTTTGCCCAATTCTTTGTCCAGTTTCCGGCAGACGAAACGGATAATATCGATATTTTCCCATTCATTTTCTCCGCCAATGTTGAATACTTCTCCCGGATCGCCTTCATGAAATACACAATCCAGAGCTTCGCAGTGGTCTTCAACAAATAGCCAATCACGAATATTTTTTCCGTCTCCATAAACTGGAATGGGAATATCCTGTGTACAATTATGGATCAGCAATGGCAGCAGCTTTTCCGGAAATTGAAAAGGCCCGTAATTATTCGAACAATTGGTCGTGACTACATTCATCTTGTACGTGTGCCGCCATGACCGCACCAAGTGATCACTAGCTGCTTTTGATGCAGAATATGGCGAGTTGGGTGCATAAGCAGTGCTTTCCAAAAATTTACCTTCTGAACCAAGAGAACCGTAAACTTCATCTGTGCTCACATGTAGAAAACGATGTACACTCAGGTTAGCACTCCAATAATTGCGCGCAGTTTCTAAAAGATTGAAGGTACCAGTGATATTAGTTTCAATAAAATCAGCTGGACCGTGAATACTTCGGTCTACATGGGATTCTGCGGCAAGATGAATTACAGCATCAATCTTATGCTCTGAAAAAGTTTTTGAAATTTCGAGGGGGTTTCGCAAATCACCAAGGACAAAACGGTAATTTGGGTGAGTTTTTACTTCCTGCAGATTTTCCAAATTGCCCGCATAAGTCAGGGCATCAAAATTGATGACAACATCATCAGGGTGGTTGCGAAGCCAATGCAATACCAAATTTGCTCCGATGAAACCCGCACCGCCTGTGATCATCAAATTCATGTCTGTTTCAGAAAGAAGCAGTCAACAAATCGAGGCGCCATTGAGGGGAGTCCTTATGTAAATTGAATTCAAGCTGAGGGATAAGTTTTGCTGGACGTAAGGCAAAGATATTTGAATTAAGGTCCAAGTGGAATAAACCCTTTGGTTTGCCATCACTCATGAAGATGCCACTATCTGTTTGTGACTCATAAATGCCCACACCCATGCCGACAAACAAGCCCATTGCCAAGCCTTTTATCACGTATTTTGGAAATAATTTGTCTTCCTTGTCCTCCTCCTGCAAAGCCCACAATGCCAATCCGGAAATGCCGCCAATCGCGGAACCCCAAAGACTATTTTTGAAGACAGTTTCGAGAGTTTCCGCATGCGCGTTTGTGATTCCACCAAAGAATAAGCAAAGGGAAAGGGCGCAAATGCCCAAAGATCTTTTCAGACAGTTCATTTTAACCTCCATGTTATGGCATGCCATTCAGTTTTAATTGCAGATTAAAGTCATGCAACTTTAAGCCCTTAGACTATAACAAATTGTGTCTAAATGCAACCGTTCTTTGAGTCTCTGTTGCACAAGTAAACAAAGTTTGTGTTCAATTTACGTGTTAATTCAAAGCACTGCTTTGCTAGTAATATAAGTCACGAAATTATCGGGAGATGGATTATTGCGGTGAAGGATGTCCTAAAACCGGGTTATCATTATTGAACACTGACAATTACGATGCACATCAAAGATTGATGTCCAATTTTCTATGCATTCATGAGGAAAAGTTGTTTTATCCTGAACATGAGAAGGCAGTATTTTGTGACAAAAGAATTTCAAACTGTCGCAAAAAATTACTGTGAGGTTTTGTCTTTCCAAATAAGACAGCATAATGATTCCGCAGAAATACCCTAAACTGTGATTGTCTTTCTTCGCCGCAACCCATTATTTGAGCCAACGCGGTCAAATGCTCTCCTTTTCCTTGAGCTGCTTCTTCAGATAAGAACGTCCACTGAGTTTCCAAATAATGATTCCGCTGATGCATTGAGTAGTCCCAATCTTTGCAACCGGCCGTACCGGATGTGCTTGCGCCTGTGTAAGTCGGTGAGATTGTAATGTCAAGAGAAAATGCTCCAGGATCATTAGACGCGAAACCCATTGGACCACCTTTGTGGCAGGCCCATAAAACATTACTCCAAAAAAATGCTGTCATTGTCAACAACAGAAAAATATTCAAACGCATAATTTGATACCTCTTTAAGACATTCCACAAGTGTTCCGCAAATCCGGATTTGCCTTAATCCAATTCTTAAGTTCAGCCAAGAATTCCGGAGTTTGTTTTGTGGATGAAAAAATTTGAACTGTTTGCAAACGATGCTCCCACAACATTGCTGAAAAACTTTCACTGGAAGTTTCCGGACATGTCATCAATTTTGATAGAGCATCCAGATGAGGCCCGTAGCCTTGTACGGTTTCCACCAATAATTGTCTCTGTGACTTTTTAATAAATTGCCTCCGAGTACGTTCTAAATATTGTGAAAATTCCCAATTTTTGCAACCGGACGTACCAGATGTGCTGGCGCTTGTATATACCGGTGAGTAAGTCAAATCTACCCATGACATGATTGGATCTTTGGAGGAAATCCCCATATATCCCTCTCCGCGACAGGCCGCGTACAGTTGAACATTCTGAGCATAAATCAATAAAATTGAGGCGGCAACAAAAGCGCAAAATAGAAATTTGATATGGATGGTAAAAGGTCCAAACATGAAACTCTTGGTTTGAGGAAAATGAGAGGTGCCTGTGGAGCCCTCCCGGAGAACAATGAAATTTTCAGCCTCTGACTTTTTCGGCTTTACGGATTACTTGTGTTTTCATGGAATCAATTCCTTTTGATAAGGCTTTGTAAAGATTTTCATGATCCGCTTTACTGGAAAGTGATTTGTTACGATAACTGCAATTGATGCCAACATGGTATGATTCTTCCGCGACTTTATTCAGTGTTACATGAAAAGGAAATTTATCATCAGTAATTTTGATCAGTTCTTCAAAAGCATGATGTACATGTTCAGTAACGGCATCAGAATTCCGGATGTTGTTGAATGTAAGGTGAATGGGCATAAGTTCTCCAACAGGCTAAAAAGTTACTAAAAATAATGCGGTACAAAAACAACCACATTTGGGTGAAGCACTGAAACATAAAGTTCATAAAAGTGATCGATCACTTAGGGGGCGGCGCATCTCCCGGATTGGTTAGGGGTAATTTCTCTGTCGTTTTTGCGGCAGCGGACTCGGTTTCTTCGGTCATGGTTTCATTATCCGAAGTCATCTCCTCATCTCCGGGAACAATCAATAAAAAATAGCCCGGCAAAAAGACCAGAAGAAAAGATAAGATACCTGCAATGGCGATTATTGCAATTCGCATAGATTTTTTTTAGCAGAAAAGTTTACTCGTACAAATTGATAACAAATAAGTTTCAATGCAGTTTAACAATCTCGAAGGCTTTGGTCAATTCCGTAATCATGCAAAGTTGAATTTTTTCTGAAATATGTGTTGCAAAGCACATTCATTACTAAATTCGTTCGTGAATCAGGCAATTTAATATTTTCAGCATAATTTCAAAAACACAAGTGCTGATACAAACTGATACACCCTGTTACGGCTAAGAAAAGCATTTTAATATTTCTTTAGGTAGAATTAGTCTCACAGGAATTAACCAGTATTGATCAACCTTTGTAATAGTAGTAGTATGAGAAAGAATAAATGCAAATCCAAGTCGGGTTTCAGTAAACTCTTGATTGGCGCGTTAGTCGTCTTTTCAGTTCCATTGACACTGGCAGGTTGCCGTTCTAAAGAGATAAACCATCCTCAAAGTGCGACAGAATTTTTAACTGAGCGACTGGAACTCAGCGATGAGCAATCAAAAAAAGTGCTCCCAATTACAGAGGATTTTTTTGCAGAAAGGGAAGACTTGCGTAAAATGCGCAAAGCTCTCAACGACGAAATCCTTGCTCAAATGAGGAATGATACCGTTGACGCAGCTAAAATGGAAGCTGTTCTCAATGAAAGTTTGGAGCAATTGCAGACAAAATTGGCTAAGTTTTCAAATAGTTTTGCGGAATTCCACGCCATCTTGACTCCGGAACAACGTTCAGAACTTGTGGAAAAATTGGAAAAACGTCGTAAACATGCGGGCAAAAGAGGTCGCGGCGGACACTGGGGACGACGATGGTTTTGATCGTCTTAACTTGAAACGTGGTTGAATTTTCTTCAACTCACACCATTCTCTTGTATAAAAAGGTACTATGAAAAACATTATCATTGTTTTCGCAACCAACCTTTTGCTAACTTTAGGCACCCAAGCAACTTTTGCGGAAGAACACGTTTTTGCTCCGGACGAGCACTGTCTGGCGTATAAAACAGAAAAAGTCACGTTCTTCTTTGTAGATGTGGAAATAATTGGAAAAAGTTGTGAGGTGTCTGCAGTAATACGTTGGAATGCTTCCGGAGAACAGGCACAAGTTGAAGTGAGTGTCCCGGTAACAACGTTTGATTCAGGCAATGCATTGCGTGACGGAGACATTCCGGAAATCCTTAAAGTAGAGCTGACCCCAAACATCCGTTTCATTTCCAATTGGCTGAATCGAGCGGATTTACAAAAAATGCTTGAATCCCAGAAAGCTGAAGTTTTCGGGAACTTGGATGTGGCGGGCGGGACATTCCCTGTTAAGTTTGTGCTGACTTTCACGAGTAAATCAGGATATTTTCTGGTGGAAGGACGACTCTTGACTTCATTCGCTGCTTTTAAAGTAGAAGTCCCTTCTGTTGTTGGTGGTCTGATTGCAGAACCGAAGGAGTTTCTTGAACTGCTGGTACATTTGCGTTCCGACAAAATTCCGGGAACTGAGAAATTGACAGTTCAAAAATGAAGAGGTGCTCACTTCCAGTTGTTATTATTGTTTTTTTTGCGGTTGTTGTAACAGCGACGATTACGAGTTGTTCAAATGGAATCATTTACGATCAGACAAAATCACATCATGGCAAGAACAGCTTTAAA
>JAESQU010000141.1 GCA_016764995.1 SAR324 cluster bacterium
ATTTGTACCCATCATAGGTGATATGTGTATGTGATACCAAAGCATGTCCTTCCTTTTCAACGTAATTTTCAAGACATTCAAAACCTTCTTCCCACTGAGAATTGAAAGGGTCCCAGTCAAACGCTAATGAATCAAGTTTTGATTTTCGTTCAGAACTTAAATCATCTTTATTTTTCCTTTGAACACCAACCCACAACCCCAGTTTAAGACCGGTCTTTATTATGTGTCTTCTGGGAACCTTTGCATGTCCTTCCTTATCCACATAATCCTCCAACAAACCAAACCAGAAATTCCATGATGATGTTGTTTGTTCAACAAGTACAGTTTTCAATGAATCTGCAAAAGACTTGTCAATAGTTTGTGGAAGATCAAGGATAACCTTTGGAATGCCTATGATTTTACCCTGAAAATACTTCCGTCCAAGATTTGTTCTCATTTGATCCAGTTCCACTGACAGCACATCGTCATGTGATTTCAAGGCATTTAATACATTCCAGACAGGTTTAAAATTACTAGACAGTATTGACGATTCTACATCATCTCCATGCTGAATAAAGACAGGCAAAAAGATTGTGCCGACCGACTTTTCTTGACTAAGACGGATTGCCCTGCCGACAGCCTGAATAATATCAACCTGGCTTCCTTTGGGGTCAATGAAGGCAACTCCGTCAAGTGCAGGAACATCGACACCTTCAGAAAGGCATCTGGCATTTGAAAGTAATCCCCGTTCACCCTGAGATAAGTCTTTGAGCTGATCCAGTTTCGTTTTTCTCTTGTGAGCAGACATTTTTCCGGAGACAAAGTCAGTCCAGACAGTACCTTTTGGTCTTTGCTTTTTGCTGATGAAGTCAATTGAGTTTTGAATATCTGTGGCAAAAATTTCGGCTCGTTTTATTCTGCTGTGAAAACTGATGATTCTTTTTAGATCATAGTCCTTCATTGCTTTGAAGAGTCCAATCTGTGCTGCCAATGATTCTGCATCTGTTGCTTCACCTGAAGCAGTCAGAAGTAATTCTCGATTTTCTATCCATTCCGCAATCATCGGCTGATCAACGCCAATAATGACAACTTGGTAGTCTGTCAGAAGTTCACGTTTTATTGCCTCTCCAAATGGAAGAGAGTAAAAAACTTTGCCAAAAACAGCCTCATCATCCATTCCAGTGATTTCAACGCCTCTCTCTTCTGCACTCTTTTTGAGGTTTGCTGTGTATGTTTTTGGTGTTGCCGTAGCAAACAATCTTCTCCTGGCCTTGATCAGTGTATCGTCCAAAACAGTAGTAAATGCACTCCCTGCTTCACCAGTACAACGATGTGCCTCATCTGAAATGACAAGGTCAAAGATTTTAGCATTGTTACCTCTTTGTGCTTGAGCAATGATGGGAGAGGACTGATAGGTTGAAAATATTACTTGTTTGCCGGGACCTTGAAGGAAACTTCTGATCTCTTCGACAATAGATGTAACAGGAAATGAAAGGTCATGTACAGATTGAATGATTTCATCATGTCCGGACTTTTTGCCTACAGTTTCATCCGAGCAGACACACAAGACATTGAACGATTCATTAGCAGCAAATGTCCATTCTCTTAAAGTCTGAGACAACAAACTCAGAGATGGAACCAAAACCAGTGTGGATTGAGCCTTTATACGTTCTTTGATCCAGAGTGTCGTGAAGGTTTTACCGGTTCCACAAGCCATCAGCAATTGCCCGCGATCATTTTCCGTAAATCCTTTTTCTACTGCATCAAGTGCTTCTGACTGGTGGGGTCTTGCTTTTGGAGGGTTTCTTCGTTTTGTAGAATTAGGTTTTAAAAAATTTTCCGGATATTCAATTTCTGCTTTTTCAAAATCTGAATATAGGAAATGAACTACATCTTTTTCCTGATTCTCACACGTTCTTCTTGCATTTGCACCAATCAAGTCAGTAGATGCAATTAAAAGTCGTTAATCAATTCCGGCTCTGTTGGATTCACTAAGAAAGGTGTCAACATCCTTTTTACTAATCGAGTATTCTTGGGAATAACACTTTGCCTGGACTGCCCAGATTTCCGAATTCTTATGCTTGAAGACAAGATCAATTCCACAATCCGGCCCCCATCTGTCAGGATACTCATCCCAAAGCCAGATTTGATCAAGCTGTGTTGACCATTCAGGATCGTTTTTGAGGAACCACTTGACGAAGACTTCAAACTGTCTGCCTTTCGTTTCCGGTTCAAATGAATTCAGGAATTGTGAAAATGTTGCCATCGTTACATTCTGTTGGTCTCAGATATACAACCTAAGAAGTACCACTTTTAGTTAGATTTTGCAAGGTTGGTGGTACACAATGGGGATTCAGGGATGTTATGAATTGGTTGTCCCAAATGTTAAAATGGTTTTAAGTAAAACTTGACAAACTTTTGCAAAATCTGTTATTTATGTAAAAAGTATAATTTCAACATGCACAAGTGCATTTCTTTCCATTTAATCTCTCATAAATTAAGGTGTGTATGAGCAAATATTATGTGATGGGTAATTTCAGTCAAAAAGGTGTAAAGGGTCTTTTGACAGGTGATTCCAACAGAGAAAGTATCGTCAAGAAAGCCTGTGAAGCAATGGGATGTGAGTTCATTTCCTATGATATCACTGAAGGCATATTTGATTTTATCTTAGTACTTGAAGGTGATTCAGAGCAAATAATCGCCGCAAAAGGAGCCGCAATGATGTCAGATGATTTTGATGAAATGATTTCAATTAAAGCCGTATCCGTGGATCCAATCAGGAAAAACCTGAAGCAAATGCAATCTGCATATACTCCTCCTTCAGCAAACTGATTATTTGCTTTAGTTGTTATTGAATTCCGTCTGTCCACAACCTGTTCAAACTCGTCCGGAGTTTCTCTTAAATTATAATTCCGGACGGGTTTTTTTCTTCAAAGCCTTTCTATATCAACACTCTTTGTCAGAGTGGCTCGTCTGACTTTAAAAGCAGAATTAAGGGGAGACAATTCTTATTTCAAAAAAGAATTAAATTCATGGCCTAGTAATTTTTCCAATGGTGTGGTTGAGGATTGGCTTAGTAAAGGTTCCCCTGGATCCCGGATCAAGTCCGGGATGACAAAAGAAAAAGATTTTCAGGAAGCCCTAGTTAGGTCTATAGGCACGACGTCGGTTTAAGCTCTTCGAGCTGATCGAGGGCAAGTTTTGGGGGGATGACAAACAAAGTTGTATTCATATGCTGGGGAATAGGCTGGTTCAGAAATGACAATGCAAAATGTTTTAGAAAATATTGTTTTTTCATAGTATTATGTTGTATTGATGCTAAGACATCATTTAATAATGCTGAATCATTTACAAAGGGAAATATGCGTACTACACTGAATTTAGACAATGATGTTCTGGAGCAAGCTCGTTTGCTTGCACAAGATTTGAGACAGCCTTTCAAATATGTCGTTACCGAAGCACTACGTTCCGGACTTAAACAAATTGAAAAGCCTTTACAGCAAAAAACTTACTGTACGGTACCGCAGGACATGAAAATAAGAAAGGGTCTGTGTCTGGACAGTATTCCTCAACTTATCTCAGAAGTTGAGGGCGAGGATCATCTATGATTTTTGTGGATGCAAACATATTGCTGTATGCAGAAAACAGCTCTAGTCTACTTCATGAAGAAGCCCGTTTGTGGTGGGACAAACAACTTTCCGGTAAGCAACCAGTATGCTTTTGCTGGACAGTACTGAATGCATTTTACGTATCAGCACAAACAAGCGTGTGTTCAATAATCCACTCAGTGTGGAAAAAGCATCCACGAGAATCCAAAGTTGGTTGGAACAACCATGTACACGAATAGTCAATCCGACGAACAACCATTGGAATTTGTTTCAGCAGATGCTCATAGAAGCTAACATTACCGGAGGCTTGATTACGGATGCTCACTTAGCTGTTTTAGCAATGGAGCATGGTTGCACATTGTACTCAGCAGACTCCGATTTTGCACTTTTCCCAAAATTAAAATGGATAAATCCGTTGAAATGATTTAAAAACCAAGAATTCTTAGAATTAAGGTGACACGATAATAAATTCTGAAGACAGACAAATTTATGGGATATTAAAAGCCGGATAAACTACGCCATCGACAATATCACCTGATTTCATGCCTGCATCCTTCATTTTTTCCGAATGATCCGGATCCATTCCGTAAGACTTAAAGAGAACTTTTACATCATCACCGAGCCATTGGGTGTTAAAAACCTGAAGATCTTTTCCAGGCGCCAACTGACCTGAACCTCCGTGAATCATTCTACCGTTAAATGCAACGCAATCTCCTGCAACCATATCCCAGCTGACAACCTTGTATTTTTCACAATCACTATCTATGTCCGGAAACGCTTCCCAATTTTCATCAAACTCCACTTTATCGACATCAACTTGATCATCCGGGTTTAGTTCACCAAAATCCTGCTGCCTGAATTTGTTGGGCCAGCGGTGAGATCCCGGTACAAAAGCTAATGCACTTCGTTTTTCAACATCAACCAAAGGCATCCAGATACTCACTGTGTCAAATCCTTCAACCGACCAGAATGGTTCGTCCTGGTGCCATGGAGTTGAAAATTGAACTCCTGCTGAGCGGGCAAAAATGGCTTCAAAAAAGAAATTCACTTTCCTGGAATTCAACAGTTTTGCCGCAATTTCCCCGGTCGAGCTTTCAAAAACAAATTTCTCGTACTCTTTAATTCTACGCCAATTATCTGAATCATAGAGAGTAAA
>JAESQU010000142.1 GCA_016764995.1 SAR324 cluster bacterium
GGCTGATCCGGCAAATGCTGAAACTGTAACTACCCATCATCACGATGAGCCACGTTTCATCTATAATGCGGACAACCGCATGGAGCCCGCACCGATGCTCAATCACGTTGATCCCGAGTTGATCATGCTGGAAAAATTGTTGGGACGAGTTCCGCCATGGGAGAGTTAAAAACAGGATGTTGCGGAAGAGGGCGGTAAGGGAATTTTTTAGCAATCGACGACGACAGTTATGGATTACTTGTCCTACAATCAGTTCAAGAAAAAGCTTCTTTGAGAATGACTATTACGTCGTGCAGTTCAACATTTATTATTTGCAAAATAATATTTAATTTGTTGACACAGACTGTTCTGCCGTTTACCTTACTTTTCGCGTACGTGGGCTGAGCTTAATTCCCAAATCTTGATCATTGATCTGCTCTGGCTTTTCTCTTTGTTTGAAAAGAGAATATTGAGAATTAGCTGCGATTTTCCTGATTTTATGTAACATCTTCCGCAACTTTATTACCCTCCATCCTGTCGCCAAAAATTTGTTGGAGACGGTCTTCGCACTCTTTCAAGGCAGTATGTTCGTTCATACCCTGTTGAATGAATTCTTGAATTAATGGATATTTTGTAATTGCATAATCTATTTCCGAATTGCTTCCCTGGACATACGCACCGATATTGATCAAATCTTCAGCCTCACGGTAAGTCGCTAAAGTCCGGCGCAAAATTTGATTTAATTTTAGATGTGATTCACCAACAACGTTGACCATCACCCTGCTGGTTGAAGAGAGTAAGTCCACGGCAGGGAAAGTCCCTTTTTCAGCAATTTCCCGGCTAAGATAGATATGTCCGTCAACAATGGCGCGGATTGCGTCTGCAATGGGATCGCTTGCATCGTCGCCTTCTACGAGAACAGTGTAAAAACCGGTTATTGAACCCGGCCCTTCATGCGTTCCGGCCCGTTCTAGCAAGTTCGGCAACAATGCAAACACGGAAGGCGGATAGCCTTTTGTTGTAGGTGGTTCTCCTGCAGCCAAACCAATTTCACGCTGAGCCATTGCAAAACGTGTTAGAGAATCCATTGAGAGAAGCACATCCTTTGCCTGGCTACGGAAATACTCAGCAATTGAGGTGGCAACATAAGCTCCACGCATTCTGAGTAGTGGCGGTTGATCAGACGTCGCCACAACTACAACCGACCTCCGCATACCTTCTTCACCCAAATTATCTTCGATAAATTCCCGTACCTCCTTACCACGTTCTCCAACCAGAGAAATTACGTTTATGTCGGCATCCGTGTAACGCGCCATCATTCCCAGCAGAACGGATTTTCCAACTCCGGAACCAGCCATAATTCCGATCCGCTGACCGCGGCCACAAGTCAGGCATGCATTTATGGAGCGTACTCCAACATCCAAAGGCTGTTTGATGCGTTTACGATTCAAAGGATTTACAACCTCCGGATAGAGCGGAACCTCTGCGGAAGTTGGAAGTTCGCCAAGACCATCCATTGGACGCATTAACGGATCTATAACTCGTCCCAGCAAACCCTCACCTACCGGAACCATCGCCTGACGATCTTCCGGAACAACTCGGCATTTAGGGCCAATTCCATGTGCGTTGTGCAAAGGCATAACCAGCATCCGGTCTTTCCGGAATCCCACAACTTCCGCAGTCACAGAACTTTTTGTTGCAGGATTATATATTTGGCACATTCCGCCTACCGAACAGCCTGGATTTGTAGCCTCAACCATGTGTCCAATTACCTGCATCACTCTACCTTCCTTGCGTAGAACAGGAACCTTTTCTATACCACTAATGTATGACTCGAGGTTTGAGTAAATCGGTAATTCTGCGGAAGATAATTCTGAGTACATGAATTATTTATTTATTCAGATTTTGGGTTTTCAAGATTTGGTTCCTGTTTTTCGGATTCTGTTGTTTCTGTTTCCAGCGCAGATTCCGCAGTTTCTTCGCTCATTTTAGTTTCCGCGATTTCACTGGATTCATCTCTGTCAGTTGACTGATCTATTTCCTCAGTAGAATCAGTTTGACTTAATTCAAGAGATTCCGTTTCCTTTGAAACAACACCCGCGGTAGACACGTCCTTATTTTCAACATCTTCATTTTCCAGCTTTGTTTCTTGCTCCGTCACCTCCTGAGCAGCTGTTTCCGCAACATCTTCATCTAAGGAAGGTTGTGCGGAAAAATCATGTGCATCAATATCTACTTCTGTTAAATGTGCATGTCGATTTTCAGTCTGGTCAGTCAAAGTCTCTTCCAGTTTATCAAACTGACCTTCTATGGATCTGCTGATTATTTCTTCATCAGATTCCACATAAATAGAACCAGGTTTCATTTCAGGGTTCTGTCGAAGCACAAGTTTTTGTTCATCATTTAAATAACTTTCCAAATCGCTCTTGCTGTTCAGCAGAAATTTATAGTCATCTGGGTGTAAATGCAGATAGATTTTACCTTGTACTTCTGTTTCATGCAACGCCGCCTGAACAATGTTTTGGATAACAGCGTTATTCAGCTTCAGTTCTTCGGCAACAACATTTTTTGCAATTCCCAAAGCTAACTTCACCAACTCTTCTTCTGCCTGAAATCGGACAACCTGCCGTAACGAATTCAATTGTTCCAAAACAGAATTTACCTGCAAAACCAATGGTTCCGCTTCATCATATCGCTGCTGCATTCCCTGTTGAAGTCCGCTTTCAAAGCCTTCCTGATACGCTTTCCTTTTTATTTCTTCAACTTTTTCTTCAGTAGAAGACAACAGATTTTTTCTTTCCTGCTCTGCCTCTTGATTTTCGGTAACAGTTTTCTGAAAGATTCGTTCAGTATTGCTTGCCTGTTCTTCAATCTGTGTGAGAAGTTGTGTTTTGTAAAGTTTAGCTCCGGATCTGATTGATTCCGCAAAATCCTCGGCATTTGTCAAAAGACTGTTTTCCTGAAAAAACTCAGCCGTCTTAAAACCTTTTGAGAGTTGAATTTTTTCTGCATCCGTTTTTACATTTTCAGAGTCCACAGAAACTGCTGAGATAAATTCTGCAGAGTCACCTTCCACGTCAAAAGTAAGAGGTCTGAAAGAGGCAAGACTGTCAGAGACTTCCACCCCTGAGATACTTGCTCCATCTTCTCCATTTTCTTTTTCGGAAGTGGAACTGGCGGAAATTGAGGGCGGGGCGATATCGACCTCGAAATCAGTCAAGGTAAAGGGTTTGAAATCACTCTGATCCAACATGCTTATAGCAACGATTCATGATATTTATATTTATGGTCTGGAATTCAGAATTATGCATCCGCAGAAATAATTAAGGTTTAAGTTGTTCCATGCAGCATGAATTCTGAATCAGCAATATTACCGCTCGCGCAACCAAGTGTGTATGAGTGCGGATGTTTTTAGAGGATCTTGCTTGGCAATTTCGAGAATCTTTTCTCTGGGCGGAATTCCGGATTCACGCTCGGTTGGAATTTCCAATTCCTCTCCTTCAAGTTCTCCAATGGTTGCCGGCATTCCCATGAGAAGATCAAGGTCAGCAGGTTTGGAACTTAGCCGCTGAACCATCGGACGGATAACCAACATTATGAGCGCTAAAATTGACAGACCTAGAGCTACATAACGTACTACATCCAAAATGAATTTGTTCCGGACTCTCGTGGCTTCTATTTCAGAGGCTTTATCTTCTTCAACTGCGGCTTCAAATGGCATATTGCCTACAAACACTCTGTCTCCACGCTCCTCATTGTAGCCCATTGCTGCTTTTACCAAACCAACGA
>JAESQU010000143.1 GCA_016764995.1 SAR324 cluster bacterium
ACGTTCCTGATAGTTTAATTCGACTATCTTCAAGCCAGATTCATAAAGAAATTGTTGCTCCGGAGTTTGGGCAACGCAAGCAATCCGGACTTGCTGATACCAATGAAATAATGCTGTCAACTCCGCAAGAACATTAACCTGTTTTGTTACAATTCCTAAAGCTCCCAAAAAAATTCTCGGATCGTAGTCAACTTTTCCTTTTGGCAAAGAATGTCCAAAATGGAGTCCGGAAGTCAATGTGCCGTTGATCCTGACATCCGCAGCAGTCATCGCACCAAAGTCGGCTTGGATCGGCCCCAGTAGGCTGTTATTGCCTCCAATGAAAAGACGCTCCTGATCCAAAAAAACTCCGCGAATGACATCGCCAAATAAAGAAGCGGTTGCTTTATCACCTCTGATACTAAAATTAAAATGAATGGTACCGCTGCCAACTTCACTGAAAAAACCAGGTTCCGGCGCTGTTCCTCCTGATAGCAGGACATCACAAAAATTAATATTACTTCCCAATGTTGCCCAGGGGAAAAGTACAGTCATTTTTGTGTCGGTATGTTGGGCGGATGACGCATCTTCCTCATACAGACTTCCTTTGCGGATGCGGAATCCGTAACCGGTGGTGAAGTCATTGACCTTAGTTTCTTTGCCTAAAAGAACCGCCTGTTCCGCCACTCCGGAGCCCAGAATTGATTCCGGCCCCACAACAGTATCTTTTAAAGTGACCGGACCTAAACTTCCCACAACCGCATTTTCTCCAATCCAGCTATTATCCAAAGTAGCGGGACCGAAAACGCCAATATTTGCACCGGAATGAATTTTTGTTCCGGAACCGTTAATCCGGACGAAAGGATGGAGCGAAGATCCGGGATAAATATTTTCCGGATGAACTTCCCGTCCAATTCTAACAGAACTCAAATCAGGAATTATTACTCCGCGTTCCCGAAATTTTCTGAGTTCTTCGGAATTATAATAATTGGTTTCGTTTTCAATCATCTAAGAGTTTATGGTTTAAATAATCCGCTGATTTCTGTTTTTGAAATTCCTAAAAAATAAAGCAATGCGTCGAGGTTTGGAAGAGAGAGGCTGCCTGCGGCACGTTCCCTTAAATACCGTTTTGCGTTAAACGCGATGCCTAAACTGGCACTGGAAAGCATTTCTAAATCATTAGCGCCATCACCAACCGCAATTACTTGTTCCGGAAGAAGTTTTTCTTTGAGAGCAACTTCCCGGAGGATAACCCCTTTTTGGTGTCCATCCAGTATGTCACCTAAGATACGTCCGGTAAGTTCTCCATTTTTAACTTCGAGTGTGTTAGCAAATCCGTAATCGAGATCGTAACGCTGCTTGATGTGATCAATAACTCGGGTAAATCCGCCGCTCACAATTCCTATTTTATAGCCAAGAGTTTTTAGAATATAAACCAGACGTTCAACGCCGGGAGTGTAAGGGATATTTAAAATTAAGCGTTCCAGATCACTGAGTCGTACGCCTTTGAGCAGGGAGACTCGTTGCTGCAAGGCTTCATTAAATTGAATTTCTCCATCCATAGCCCTTTTAGTTATTTCGGCAACCTCTACTTCTTTACCAGCTAAGCGACTTATATCATTAATCATTTCACATTGGATGAAAGTCATATCTGCATCCAGAAAAATCAAACGTTTGTTGCGCCGAAATAAATCGTCTTTCTGCAAAGCAAGATCAAATTTAAATTCAGACTTCAATTCTAGCAATTCTTTCATTAATTGCTGTCGATCAATGGGGGCATCTGCCTGAATTCTTACTTCAAAAACATGCAAATCATTTGCTTCCAATGGACTAACTTCTGTTACAATCAGTTGCCTTTTCCGGAGATGACGGAAGAGTTTTGTCAATAATTGTGGAGGAAGGTACTGACACAACAAGGTTAAAATATAACTATGACTTCCGACAGTAGCGCAGCTTTCTGGAAGTGGATAGATTAGCAGTTCAAGCTTATATTTCTTGGCTACTTTGTCCAAAACTTTGGTCAGAGATTCTTTGTCTGCGGATTCCGCAAGTTCGAGGCGCATTAAGAGAGAAAGTGATGATTCAAAGTTAAGGTAATGCATATCCCGGATGGTAAATGAAAGCTGCTCCAACTGTTCCGTAAAGCGCTCCAAAACATCCTTCTCCGTAGTAGCGCCCTGGATGGTGATTAGAAAATTTTGAAAAGCTTTCATTTTGAATAAATATTTTTTAAATATATTTCGCAAAGTGTTTGCACAAGATGTTCAAAATCCTGGATGCTTGGTTTGGCCTCCACTATCCAACCTAAACTCTGAACAGCCTCGGAAGTGAATTCTCCGAGACAGGCAATTTTTGGTTTTGTAATCAGGTTAAGCCAAAATCCGTCTGGTAAAATATTTTGAAAATTTTGAACAGCAGACGGACTTGCAAACAAAATCCAATCTAAATTATTTTTTTCAAGCTCTGCCAGCAAAAAAGAGCAGTCCATTTCCGCAGGAATATTTTGATAAACCGGAGTTGAGATAATTTTTGCTCCTTGTTTTTGCAGCGCATGAGCCAGGATTTCACGGGGAGATTCTGCCTGAATCAGCCAACAAATTTTTTGGTTTAAATCATATTTGCTGAAAGCCGAAATCAGCCCTTCGCTTTGAAAATGATCTGGAACAAGTTCCGCAACCAGCCCATTTTCTGCAACAGCAGACGCAGTCGCTTTTCCAACACAGGCAATTTTAAGAGTCGAAAATACATTTTTTGGCGACAACTCCAATTCTTTCAGGCGCGACAAACAGTGTGTGACACCTTTTCTGCTGGTGAAAACAGCCCAATCAAAATTTGTTGCTTGCAGTACCTTTTCGTCAAAAGATTCCCATGATGTCGGTGGTCCGATTTGTGTCATTGGTACTGAGATTACTGACGCTCCTTTAGATTCCAGCATCCCGGAAAGTGAAGATTCGGAAGTGTCTTGACGAGTTACTAAAATACGGACTCCCGCCAGCGGAAATTTTTCTGATGACTGGTCGGAGACGAATCTCATAGCAACTCAGGAGCGGTAATAGTGGCTTTCGATTTTCGTAATTTGCAGTTCACGTTCCGGAATAGTCGGAGGCAAAGTCGCAGGTTTCCGGATTGCAAAATAGTAAATAAAATAAAACACCACACCCAATCCAACTGGTGTGTAGAGCAGGATTATGAATCTGACAAAACCGACTGGAATCCCCACTGTTGTGGAAAAATCTGCACAAACTCCAAGCCACCATTTTTGTTGAACAGGACTTTCCGGAAGATTCCCTGCATGTCTACGATACAATCCGGATGCCGTCCAAAATGCAAAAATCAGTGACGGTAATCCAATTAAGAGGAGAAGATAATTCATCTAATCAGACTGTTCAATAACTTTCAAAGTCCTTCGACAACTCGCCGATATGCTTTGCGGAATCCTCGTGTCTGTAATTCTTCAGTAGTTAAATTATAAAAGACCGACATTTCTTCCAGCAAAGGATAATAATCCATTTTCTCCTGAACAGTTTCTTGCTGATTTAGCTGATACAATTTCAGCAGTAAATGCTCAAAATGTAATTTCGTTTTTTTCTGCGAATGTTCCATGGATTCAGTTTGCTTGAAGAAAAATATAACGCGAACCGTTAGCAGTTGTGATCAGCAGGAGAATCCCTTTTTGCGGATCCAATTCGCTGGCAAGTTTTTTAAAATAGTTGAGGTTAGCAATTGCATGACGCTCTACTTCCTGAACAATCATGCCCGGAAGCAAGCCTGTTTTTTCCGCAGGACTTCCTGGTTTAACTTCGACAATCACAATGCCGCTTCCGGATTCTATCCCGAGTTCCTTTGCAGTTTCTTCGGTGAGTTCCTCAACAATCATCCCCAACATTTCCACCTGTTCAGTTGTCGGAATTGGTTTAGGTGCAATTTTAATTTGACCAAGTTTCTTGGGACGTTCGTCCAGCTTTAGTTTTATGATGATGGATTTACCATCTCTGACAAGTTCAATTTCGATCTCGGCGAAAGCACCGGCATTTGCGATTTCGTTACGCAAATGGTTGCTGTCCCTAATTGAAATTTCATTGATGCGGATGACAACATCACCTTTGCGCATCCCTGCTTTTTGTGCAGGTGTGTCTTGCATGACACCTGTAATTAGACTGCCTTTGGTGTTTTCCAACTTAAATGCCTGCATCAAATCATGACTTACATCCTGTATTCCAACACCTAACCAGCCTCTTGAGACCGAGCCTGTGTTGATCAAATCGCGCATAATCTTGCGTGCCATGTTAATTGGTACAGCAAAACCAATTCCCTGATATCCGCCGCTTCTAGTGAATATAGCGCTGTTCACCCCAATAATTTCTCCGCGTAGACTGACCAGTGGCCCCCCGCTGTTGCCAGGATTAATCGCTGCATCAGTTTGAATAAAATTTTCGTATTCATTTATGCCGACATTTGAGCGACCTTTTGCGCTGACAATTCCGTAGGTCACGGTTTGAATCAAGCCAAATGGATTACCAACGGCAATCACATCTTCTCCAACAAGGATTTCATCAGAATTTCCCATTGGCAAAACCGGCAGACCGTTCCCTTCAATTTTAATCACCGCAATATCAGTCTCCGGATCAGTACCAACAAGTTTTGCTTCTTTTTCCGTTCCGTCATATAGTATTACTAAAATCCTGTCTGCCTCTCCTACTACATGATGGTTCGTCAGTATATAACCTTTGCTGTCGATAATAGAACCGGAACCCATTCCTTGCTGACGGAATTCTCGATTAGGATTTTGACGTTTTTTTGGCTGTTGATTTTTTGGAGGGCGAAGCTCAGGAAAGAATCGTCGGAAAAACTCATCATTGTAAAGATCCATAGGATTGTTGAGCATTTTTCCATCAGGGTTACGCACAATTTTTTCGACTTTGATATGGACGACAGCTTTTCGGACATTTTGCACCAAAATCGCACGGGTTTTTGATGCACGAATCATTTGCTCCAAATCATCAGAATTTTGTGCGGCAACTTGTCCAAAACAAAATATGACTGTGAGAAAAATCAGAGTGAGTAACTTGAATTGAATTTGCATTATAATTTTCCTGACTGGTAACAATAATTAAAAAGGTCTTTTCATGTCTACTATTATATCCTGCTTTATGGGTATCTTCCATTGATTTTTTTCTTTAAAACAGGTGCTAAAACAAAAGATATGTTTTTTTTGCTGGACTTATATCTTTCTATGGCTAAATTAGTATAATCATGTTGGAAAGCACAAAATCGTTCAAGTGGACCACAGAGTACATATTGGACAACCCTCATCAACCATTTAAAAGAGGAATTATGAGTACAATCCCTAAAGATAATCTTTACACTCGCGACCACGAGTGGGTACGAATTGAAGGCAATAAAGCCGAAGTTGGAATCACTGATCATGCTCAAAAAGCATTGGGTGACATTGTTTTTGTAGAGCTGCCGGATCTTGAAGACGAAATTGAATCCGGGGATGAGTTTGGTTCGATTGAATCTGTGAAGACAGTTACTTCGCTATTTATGCCGGTGAGTGGACGAATAATTGCGGTCAACACCGAGTTGAAAGACAGCCCGGAGTTAATCAATGAAGAGTGTTATGACGAGGGCTGGGTGATCCGTCTGGAACTGTCTAATCCGGATGAGTCGGCAGAACTATTATCGTCTAAAAATTATGAAGAATTTTTGCTGGACGAAGAAGCTTAATTTGTAGTCCAATTCAATTTCTGATAGTTAATGAAAAATAAACGTAAAAACATCTTGTTCATTACGGCAGATCAATGGCGTGGTGATTCCCTGGGATGTGTTGGTCACTCCGTGGTATTGACACCTAACATAGACCAACTTGCCAGAGAAGGGGTGATTTTTCGTAAACACTATACCCAAACTGTACCTTGTGGACCGGCAAGAGCCTCTTTGTTAACAGGACTGTATGCGATGAACCATCGTTCAGTCAATAACGGAACTCCATTGAATGGACGTTTCACCAACATTGCTTTGGAAGCTCGCAAATCCGGCTACGATCCAACTTTGTTCGGTTACACTGACACTTCAGCCGACCCTCGTGATTTCCATCAAAAAGATCCGTTGCTGACCACATACGAAGGATTGATTCCGGGAATGAGTAGCGGAGTGACATTGACGAACAACCAACGCCCGTGGATTGCGGAGTTGATTACCAAGGGTTATGATCAAACATTGAATCAGCACACTGTGTATGATCCTATCCCAAACTACCCCGGAGCGGAGAAACGCGGTGCGACTTTTCCTCCACCGGTTTATTCTAATGAAGACAGCAGTGCGGCATTTTTGACAGATGAGCTTCTCAAGTGGTTAAGTGTTCGTGTAGCAGAAAACTGGTTTGCTCATTTATCTTTTTTGCGGCCTCATCCGCCGTGGATTGCACCGGAACCTTATAACACAATGTATGATCCTTCCGATGTATCAAAACCGATGCGCAGAGAATCGTTGAAGCAAGAGGGAAAACAGCATCCACTCCTGAAAATGCTTCATGCAAAAATTCCGCGAAGTAAATTTTTTTCAGACAATTATCAGGGACTTGCCGCTGAGACAAGTGAAAAGGATATTTTACAGGCACGCGCAACCTATTATGGTTTGATGAGTGAGATTGATCATCATTTGGGCAGAGTAATCTCATATTTAAAGCAATCAGGACAATATGAATCCACGCTGATTGTTTTTACGAGTGATCATGGAGAACAACTGGGAGATCATTATTTATTCGGCAAAGTGGGATATTTCGATGCATCTTATTCAATACCCTTGATTATCCGGAATCCAGAAAACGCTGTCCTATCGTCTGGTAAATCATTTGGTTCAGCTAATTCAATTGAAGTATTCACGGAAGGAATTGATGTGATGCCCACCATTTTAGACTGGCTGGGAGCAGAAATTCCGGAAGAAATTGATGGCCGTTCACTCTTGCCTTTCCTGAACGGAAATGTTCCGGAGAACTGGAGAACAGAGGCGCATTGGGAATACGACTTCCGTGAAATAGGTTCGTTTCAACCAATGATTGAACAACAATTCGGCTTGTCTCCGGATCAATGTTCGCTGACGGTTATACGTGATGATCGTTATAAATATGTTCACATGACAGCCCTGCCTCCACTTTTGTTTGATTTGCAAGATGATCCGGAAGAATTTGTGAATCGAGCAGATGATCCGGATTGTCGGAATATTGTTTTGGAATATGCGCAAAAAATGCTTTCGTGGTCTATGCTCCACCGAGACCGCACGCTCGTTAACATAAATATGGAATCCGGCAGCCTTGTTCATTGGAAAGGTCCAAGGATTTTATGAAAAAATGTAACCTGATGTGCATACACCTCGAAGCAAAAATGGAAGGCAGAATAAAATCTTGCCCTCAAAACACAAAAACTGCTGTATAGTCCAAAGACTAAATTATTAATTCTAAAAAAATGTCGAGGATATTTTGAACATCCTGACATGAACTCACCTTGGAGATAGATGCCCTGTTCGATAGTCCGCGAAGTTATAGATCTTGAAGCCCTGCGACTGCGTGCGCAACATCCTCAAGCTGGGGCAGTTTTAATTTTTTATGGAGATATCCGAAATCACAGTCAACAGCAGGAAGTGTCGTACTTGGAATATGAAGCCCATGAAAGCATGGCACTGAAACAGATCTCACAGGTTGTTGAAGAAGCTCAGAAAAAATGGCAGCTTCACACGGTAGAAGTTATTCACCGCCTCGGTAAACTTGCGGTGAAAGATTGCTCAATTGCCATTGCTGTTTCTACTTCACATCGTGGTGATGCTTATGAAGCAAGTCGTTACATCATTGATACAATCAAACATGCTGTGCCAATTTGGAAAAAAGAACATTTTGTTGATAGTCCGGCCATGTGGAGTAAAGGTTGTGAAGCAAGCAGTGTTGTCGCAGAAAATGCTGAAGCTCCTGCTGTTGTGAAAGAAGAGGTGACAGAATGCAATTAGAAATTATACGCCAGGACAGATCAAAACATCCCTTCATGAGGGGAATGCTGGCCCACAAACTGATTCAGCGTGGATTATCTTTTGATCAGGCCTACCAGATCTCAAAAGATGCCAAATCATTTTTTCATGAACAAGCAGAGGTTAGCTCAGAATCCTTAATGCGGTCGGTTGACGCATTGATCGTTAAGCGTTACGGAAAGGAACTGTTGAAGGGGCTGACAAAGGAACTCTTTCCCTCAGGCAAACAAATCTGCGTTTTTCGAAGAAACGCAACCGCTCCATTTTCAAAAGGTTTATTAACACAATCGATTACCGCTTCTGGCTTAAAACCGGAAGAAGCATTCCAAATTGCTTTTGAGTTGGAAGCAAATTTGATGAAAGAAGACATTCTACGTATCAGTAAAAAGAAATTATTTGGAGAAGTTTTCAGCATCATCAAGAACAAATATAACTCTCATATTGCAGACTTATATAAATTGGCCAGCCGAATTGACGAATTGGATCGACCTGTGATTATTTATCTTGGTGGTGCTTCCGGAACAGGAAAATCGGTCATGTCAACCTTTTTAGCCGGAAGACTGGGCATTAACAAAATTACAGGTACCGACACTATTCGTGAGATCATGCGGCTTGTTTTTAAAAGAGATTTGCTTCCTTCTTTGCATAATTCCTCTACCAAAGCCGGTATTGGAATGCCAAAGACATTGGAGAAAAGTGCCCGCTTAATCGGTGGGTTTTGTTTGCAGGCTCAGCAGGTTAGTGTTGGAGTGAAAGCTGTAGTTGATCGTGCCGTCAAAGAAAAGACTAGCATGATTATCGAAGGCATTCATTTGCTGCCAAATATGCAACAGGCCATCAAAGAAGGCACCAAACGGGCATTTCACATTCCCATCACACTGTCTCTGATGAATGAGAAAGACCACAGAGATCGATTTTTTGAAAGAGGCAAAGGAAACGAATTAAGGAGAAAGGAGATCTATTTACGCAGCTTTGAAAATATTAGAACTATTCATGAATTTGTTAACTTAGAGAGTGAAAAAAACGAGATTGAAGTTGTCGACAATGAGGATTTTGACGAAACAACAAATACTCTGATGCAATTAATCATTAATACTCTGCAAGAGCAGGTAAATTCAATTAATCTAACTAAATCCTGAATTTATTTTGTGTATAGAATTCCTCGACTAATTCTGATTATAGACGGCATGGGGGATCGTCCGATTCTTGAATTGGGCGACAAAACCCCATTGCAGTCAGCAAATTTGCCTGTGCTGGACAGATTGGCTCAGGAAGGGCAATGCGGTGTTGCGGATCCAGTCAAGCGTGGCATTGTTGCCACAACAGTTTTAGGTACTTTGGCAATACTCGGTTATGATCCTCTCAAGTATTCAATTGCACGGGGAGTGATTGAGGCTCATGGCAGCGAGATGGAGATCATGCCGGGTGACGTAGCATTTCGTGGAAATTGGGCGACCCTTGATGATCAAGGAAAGATAGTGGATCGCCGCGCGGGACGCCTTCGTGAAGGCACAGAAGAATTAGCCTCCAGTCTCTGCGGGCTAAAGGTTGAGGATATTACAGTTGATGTTGGCGCCGGAACGGAACACCGTGTTGCCGTAGTTCTCAGGGGTGCAGGACTTGGGGATTGTGTCTCCGGAAGCGATCCGGGAGATCGATATCGTTCAGGTATAAAACCTCGACTCCCAATACCACTGAATAAAAATGATGAAAAAAGTTACCGAACCGCAAAATTGTTGAATCTGTTTGAGCTTGAAGCAAGAAAGATTTTAGCGAAACATCCGCTAAATATAGCGCGTGTGTCAAAAGGACTTTTTGCGGCAAATGCAATTTTGACCAGAGAACCGGGACAAGTTAAGACGTTACCTAAATTAAAACGTCCGTCCGGATTTGGTTTGTCCGGAGTTTGTATCAGCGGTGATGACACTATTTCCGGGATTTCACGAGTGACAGGAATGGATGTCTGTAAAACTCCGGAAATGACAGCAAATCTGGATACCGATTTAAAACAGAAATTTATGCTTGCCGCAAAAATGTTAACAAAATACGGAGTTGTTGTCCTGCACATAAAAGGTTGTGACATTGCGGCACACAACAGACAAGCAGTAAAGAAGAAGGAATTTCTCGAAAAAATAGATGCTGAACTTGGACGATTTCTAAACAAGTGGAGCGGGAAATTGCGGATTGCCGTTACTGCCGATCATGCTACTTGGAGCCAAGAAGGAATACATGTTGATGATCCTGTCCCTGTTTTACTGCACGGACGTGGGATTTCAGCAGATTCAGTGAAAGGATTCGATGAATTTCAAGCATCGGAAGGAAAGTTGGGATTGTTCAGAATGTATAAATTGTGGTCCAAATTTTTTGCCTGAATTCTTTCACTGAAGCATAATCTGGTTTAAAAACCAAAATATTATTGCCGGCTACAAGTTAACACAATCAAAAAATCATGTTCATTAAAGTCTTTCTTCGGCTCTCATGAGACTCGTTTAAACAGCATTTATTTGATTTTTTTAATTATAGACATCATTTAATTTACCATTTTTTATGAGCGCAATCACCTTCGATCCTGACAGTTCATGGCAAGCTAATTTCAGCTTTAACCATGTCAAGTGCCTCATTGTCTGCAGGGGACCGATTCGTCTGGAAACCATGGGTGTCTTTGAGGAACTGGGTGCAAACTTTGGTATGTTACTTTCTGAAAAAGACAGTATCATTTATCCGCAAACATTGGCTCCGGAACTGCGCGCGCTCAGCAATCGTAGAGAACAGGTGCATCATGTTCAGGATTATATGGGTGCAACAAAGGAGGAGCGAGTCGAACGCATTGAGCAGATAATCTCAATTTGTCATGAACACGGCTACACACATCTTTTTGCGGGATATGGTTTTATGGCGGAAGATGCGGAATTTGCCGCACGAATTGAGAACGCCGATATCAGTTTCGTTGGTCCGAATTCAAAGGTAATTCAGCAGGCCGGTTCAAAAGATGAAGCCAAGGAACTTGCGCGCTCCCTCAAAGTTTCTGTTACGCCAGGAGAAGACCGAATTGCGGCGATTACTTTATTGAAAAAAGCCGGAGACTCTCCGCATGAATATTTCCGTAAACAAATTAACAAGCATAATTTGATTCTTCCTGAAGACTGGAAATCATTGGAACTTCTTACTCAGGCAATCACGATCTTGCAGGCTTCTTATGTGAAGCAAGTGGATTTGTTTACGATTCCAGAATTGCAGCAGGAAACTTTGCATCAGGTTGAAAAATTATGGAGCGAAAATCCGGGTAAGCGAATTCGTCTGAAACATGTCGGCGGCGGCGGCGGAAAAGGACAAAGGGTTGTGACTTCTGTAGATGAAGTTCCGGAAGCCGTGATGTCCGTTTTGATCGAATCAAAAGCAACCGGAGTTGGCGACAACAAAAACTTTCTCATTGAACTCAACATCGAGGATACACGTCACAATGAAATTCAATTGTTGGGCAACGGTGAGTGGTGTATCGAACTTGGAGGACGTGACTGCTCACTGCAAATGCATGAACAAAAATTGCTCGAAGTTTCTCTTACGGAAGAAATGTTGGCTGACGCAGCCGTTGAATATGAAGCTGCGGGAAAAACAAAACAAGCAAAAGTACTTCGTGCTGATGCAAAAATTTTAAGCTCAATGTGCGAACAGGCTGAGGAATTAGGCAAAGCTTTGCACCTTGATTCGGTTTCAACTTTTGAATGTATAGTCGAGCAGGATGCGCATTATTTTATGGAAGTCAACACGCGTATTCAGGTTGAACATCGAGTCACGGAAATGGTGTATCGTCTAAGATTTACGAATCCTGACAATCCGGAAGACACATTCATGGTAGATTCTCTTGTGGCGGCCATGCTGTTGATTAACTGTTACGGAAAACTGCTGCCCCGTCCGGAACGTTTGCAGCGTTACGTTTCCGGAATTGAAGCCAGACTGAATGCCACAAACCCCGCGTTAAAACCGCATGCCGGCGGAATAGTCCGTGCCTGGTCTACACCTGGTGAACACGAGGTGCGTGATGATCAGGGAATCGGAATCAGCAATCCGGACACAGGACTTTTGCAACCCTATAACCTTGCCGGGGCCTACGATTCCAACGTTGCCCTTTCCATCACGCATGGAATTTCGCGCAGGGAAAGTTTTGAAAAGCTGACTGAAATTTTTCGTTGTATGGAGGTGCGCGGTCATGATTTGCATTTGAACCTGGATTTTCATTACGGATTGCTGCATTGGCTTCTCGGTAACGATCCGATGCTCAAACCAAACACTCGTTTTGTTTCTTCGTATCTAGCACTTGCGGGAAAAATAAAAGGTATGTGCGATCAAGTAAATTTGGATGTGGCCTGGCGGATACAACGAGAACAAGTTCAAAAAAAATATGGCAAGGAGGGCCTCACAGTCAGTGAGCAAAAAATCACCCTTCTATTAAGGCCCTTGAAAAAATTATTGAAAAGGACTCATTTGCTGATGGGCTGGCTGGCATTTCAAAAATCAAAAAACAAGGAAAACAAACTCTCAGCTAGACCGAATCCTGTGGATGTTTTGAGAGATCTCTATCATTTTTTACGTCTGGATCAGCATCCCGGAATTTCACCAAGTGAACAGATTTGGAGCAACGATCAAAAATTATTGGATACCGCGTCTGCATTTTACAGTGATTTAGCAAACAGCTTTGGACAGCCGGATTTGTCATGGTTAGAGTTGACAAAATTGCTGAATTCAAAAAAACCTCCTGCCTCTTTTAATTTGCGTGAAAACCTCAATTTATGGAAGAGCATCCACGCTGCACACAAAGGACATCAAGTTGCGCTGGAGTTGTTGCGGCTGCCTGAAATTATTGCGGAAAAGGCAGGATTTTTTGAATTCTGCGGAAATGAAAATTTGGAAGTGGAAATTCCGGCAGAGTTTCGTGATCCGAAGTTGGTTGAGGAACTTATAGCAGAGCTTGCTCCACAGCCTCCGGCGTGCGGTAATGAAATTTTAGCTTGGACAGGCGGCACTTTTTATTCTCGGGAAACTCCGGATGCAGATGAATATGTCCGGGAAGGCCAGCACATTGAAGAAGGAGAAGTTTTAGGTTTATTGGAAGTGATGAAAATGTTTAACCAGATTCGTGCCGAATTTCCTGGAACCATCCGTAAAAAATGTGTGGAAGCCGGTTCCGGAATTATAGTTTCGCGCGGGCAGGTTCTTTTCCAGATTGAACCGGATGTGCAGCCGGTCACAGAAAGTGCGCAAGAGATTTTTCAAAAGCAACAAACCCAAACAATTTTATTCATGCAGAATATTTTTTCTGCCAACTGACGTGCTGCATGATTCAATTTGAAGTAGAAGCAAACTGCGGAAATTCTCGTGCAGGAGTTTTGCAAACACCGCACGGCAAAATCCACACTCCAATTTTCATGCCGGTCGGCACTCTCGGTACAGTCAAAGGCATGACACCGGAAGAGGTTCGGGAAATCGGCGCCGAAATTATTTTGGGAAATACCTATCATTTGCATTTACGTCCCGGTGACGAACTGGTACAAAAAATGGGTGGTTTGCATAGGTTCATGAATTGGCAGGGTCCGATTTTGACAGACAGCGGTGGATTCCAAGTGTTTTCGCTGGCCAAGCTACTCAAACTGGATGAAGAAGGTGTCGTGATACGCAGTCATCTCGACGGATCAAAAATCAAACTCACGCCTGAAATTTCGATTCAAATTCAGCAAAACCTGGGTTCAACAATCATGATGTGCCTTGATGAATGTTTGAAACTTCCTGCATCACGACAAGAAGTTGAGCGTTCAATCGGCCTCACTTCACGCTGGGCAAAACGTTGCAAAGAGGCGCGCTCAAAAGCAAACGGAGTTTTCGAAGAACAGGCTTTGTTTGGCATTTTTCAAGGCGGAGGTGAACTTGATTTGCGTGAACAGAGTTTGGAACAAATTGTAGAAATTGACTTTGATGGTTATGCAATCGGTGGCTTAAGTGTCGGTGAATCAAAGGAGGAAATGTATTATGTGACTAGTCAAATCGCACCAAAAATGCCTGCGGAAAAACCAAGATATTTGATGGGTGTTGGTGATCCGGAAGATTTGCTGGAAGGAATTGAAGCCGGAATTGATATGTTTGACTGTGTCATGCCGACGCGTAATGCCCGTAACGGTTCACTGTTTACTTCACACGGAAAAATCAGCATCAAACAAAGTCGATTCCAGCAGGATCCGGAACCGCTTGATCCAGACTGCGCCTGCTCCACTTGTCAGAATTATTCCCGTGCATATTTGCGCCACTTGTTCAAATCCTCTGAAATATTGGGAGTTCGTCTCAACACCTATCACAATCTTTTCTTTTACCTTTCACTTGTAAAAGACGCCCGCGAAGCCACCAAAGAACAGCGTTTTCCGGAATTCAAAAAAAATTTTCTGGAAAAATACCAAAGCGGACTTGAGGGAGATTAAGCATGTGCGGTCGTTTTGCCCAAATAGACAACGAAGACAAAGTGATGAGCGCATTTGATATTTTGCAGTCAGAAATGATTCTGGAACCACGCTACAACATTTGTCCTTCTCAGAGAATTCCGGTCATTATCCAGCAAGATGGTTTGCGCACACTTGAAATACGCGAATGGGGCTTAATTCCTTTTTGGGCAAAAGAGCCTAATCCGATGATAAACGCACGGTCGGAAACCGCTGCGGAAAAACCTTCATTTCGACATGCTTTCCGGAAACGGCGCTGTTTGATTCCGGCTTCAGGATTTTATGAATGGGGCAAAGAAGGCGGACAAAAACTGCCTTATTTTATTCGCTTGAAAAACGAACAGCCCATGGCATTTGCGGGTTTGTGGGAAGAGTGGCTTTCATCTGAAGGCGAAACCAGGCGAACCTGCGCTATTTTGACAGTCGCCGCAAATTCATTTATGCAGAAAATTCATCACCGTATGCCGGTCATTTTAACGCCGACAAGCGGAGCAATGTGGCTCGATCTTTCCGGAACAGTAATTCCGCCGGAAAAACTACTTCTGCCTTTTCCTGGAGATGAACTGGAAGCGTGGAGAGTCTCTCGGAAGGTCAACACTCCATCTTTCGATAATCCGGATTGTCTTTTAAAACTGGATGTTCCGGAAAACCTGGGAAAAAAGCCTGAACCTCCTGAAGCGCAAGCTACACTTTTTGATTAAAGCTCCTCTATTATTTTGACGGCGTCTGCATGGGCGATACGGTGCAGACCGTTTGCTCCTGCCACTTGAGAATCAGCCTCAAATTGATAAACCATCTTTTGTCGCAATGGCCGGAAGCTGATTGTTACGGAAGAAAAGCTTTCAAAAATTTCATTCTCAGCAGAGTCTTCTATTTTCACAAAAATAAAATTAGGCGTATTCAACTGCACATTTGCTAGTAATTCAAACAGTTCGTTATTCGGAGGTAAATTTCCGGCAATCTTCAGTTTCGTTCCCACGGCAACTTGACGACTGGTTGAGATAATAAGTTTGGGGTTCTCTGAATTGAAATTCAGTTTTTCACGCAAAGCAACCAGGGATTCCAAACGCACCTCGTCAATATTCTGTAAATCGCGTAGAATTAATTCGAAATTTGCTGCATTGGTACTGACTTGCTCCACTTCCTTTATTTTCGTCATCCGTGACATTTCCCAGAGCAAATCCATTTCTGACGTTGTCAGTTTATATTTTTCTGTTGTTGTTTTCTTCAACTGTGCTTCTGCCAATCCATAAAGACGCTGCTTGAAACCATCAATTTGATCCTGATCTGATGTGTAGTAGATGTTGAGATTCCCTCTATCTGTATCCTCCCAAAAAGTTGGTCCGGAAAAAAGGAGCCGGTTTGAAGTCATTTCAATAACTTGTGAAAAAGTTGCTTCGCCCAATACTTCCAGATCATCGAGTACGTCCTTGGCAATGCGATCAACAAAATCAGTCATTCCTTCACGTTGATAAAACAAGGCCAATCCAAACTGCAGGACACGCACGCCGTTGTTGATCAGCACACCGCGAGCCATGTCCTCTTTATTGAAATCAGGAGGACTGTCCACCTGCAGCATTTCACCGAGCATTCCTTTCTGAATTTCAATGTCCCAGCCGTCATGATAAATCTGCTCCAGCACTTTTTTCATTTCTGTGGCAATCACATCCACAATGAAGTACATTGCGGGACTGTTGCTTCCATGTTTGAAAATTTCTACTCCGTAAATCCGCAGATACATGAAACAGCGTTTTACGTGGTCAATCTTTTTGTGCTCAACCAAATATTTGATAAAATTTCCGTAATAAAATCCGAGGTTATAAAGATTTCGCGGTTCATTATTTCGGACACCATGTTTTATGGCAAAACGCAGTAAAGTATTGAAACGGATAATAATAATGTCAACTAATTCAATATTTTCCTCTTCAATCGCAGTCTGACCCAATGTCGCCATTTCACCCGCAACCATTGATGACAAATCAAATTCACCATGTTCCAGCAGACGAATATAAACGTTGCCCAGCAGACGGAAACATTTTTGTTCATAGAAACTTTGGTTACGCTCCATTTCCCCAAATTGACCCACCATCGTTTTAAAAGAAATATCGGTGCGGACTTTGGGGGAGACTTTGAAAAAACCTGGCGCGATGTCTTTTTTGAGTCGGATGTAATTTTGTAAGGTCACACTCATATCATGAACAATGTCTGCCTTCAATTCCTTGAAAGAGACAAATTCGAGAATATCATCAAGTTGATTAAGTGCCTCAAAAATTGTGTATTGCTGATGTTCAACAACCTTTGGAATATGAGACAGGGCACGGTTCCTTTGCGAAGTAAGGGCCATGATCTGATCCATATTATTGTTATAAATACGGTTGATGATGTTGGTTGGTTTGGTATAACGCAGGATATAAAAAACATAAGGGAAGGCGATTATTGAACAAATCGTCAGCAGGAAATGAGTGTTGAAAATCCGACTTGGTTCCCGTATCAGTCCAATTTCACCATAAATTTTGATAATCAGCGCATGTCCGCCGGAAATGATTAAAAACCAGATGTAAAGCAGACTCGGAATATCCTTCATGTATAGATCGATCAGCTTTGGAATACTTTGGGATGCAATCGAAATCACCAAAATAAGCGTGCCCAGAATCATGCCCAGCAGCGCTTGCCAGACTTCTGGCGCAAAACCCACATCAAGTTCCGCAAATCCTCCCGGCTGCACACCGGATAAGGATTCAATCAGTTTGGTATATGGGGTAAAAAGGAAATTGTTAAAAATAATGTCACAGATTACGACCAGGGAGAGAACAATCAAAAATGAGACAATGGAGCGGCGGGCATCTGCGTAGGCAATCAGTCGATAAAGAAAAAAACTGAAAGATACATTTGTACTTTTGTGCTCTGTAAGTTCTTCCGAATTTGCTTCAGAATTGTCAGTAGAATCGTTTTTTGCTTCGAGTACCGCGTTCATATAATTATTGAATTTGCTGCTGAGTGACAAGCCTGTTGAATTATTTTGCTTGCTGAATTGCGCTCACTCCGGGAAGTTCTTTGCCTTCCAAAAATTCAAGCGAGGCTCCCCCACCGGTGGAAACATGAGTGATGCGTTCACTGAGTCCGGACTGTTGAATTGCTGCTGCGGAATCTCCGCCACCGATAATTGTCACGGCACCTTTGTCAGTCGCATCCGCAAGACTTTGTGCGATTGCGAATGTTCCTTTTGCAAAGGCGTCCATCTCAAAAACCCCCATTGGACCATTCCAAAGGACGGTTCCAGCGCGACTTACCGCGTCACAAAATATTTTAGCACTTTGCGGACCAATATCCAAAATTAGCCAACTTTCCGGTGCACCGTCTGCCGCAGAAACCACACGGGTTTCAGCATTTTTGTTAAAACTGTCTGCAATCACCGCATCAACCGGTAGCAGGAGTTCAACACCTTTTTCCTGTGCCTTGTAAATCAATTCATTCGCATAATCCAGCGAGTCCTCTTCCAGTAGAGAAGCACCGATTTCATATCCCTGCGCTTTCATAAAAGTACAGGCCATTCCTCCGCCGATGATTAAAGTTTGAACTTTGTCGAGAAGTTTTTCAATAACCTTAATTTTATCAGAAACTTTTGCACCGCCCAGAATGGCGGCAAAAGGTCTTTTCGGTTCCGAAACTGCTCCGCCTAAAAACTGAAGTTCCTTACGTATCAAATATCCAACCGCTGATTCCGCAATAAATTCTGCAACTCCGGCAGTTGACGCATGTGCTCGATGCGCTGTTCCGAAGGCATCATTGACATACACATCACCGAGTTTTCCCAACTCTTTGCAAAAATCAGTCTCATTCTTAGTTTCTGCTTTGTGAAAACGCAAATTTTCGAGCAAAACCACATCACCGTTTTGCATACCATTGACCAGCGTTTCGACTTCCTGACCAACGCAATCCGGAGCTAATATCACCTTTTGTCCAAGCAGTTCGGACAATTCTTCTGCGGCAGGTTTTAGACTCATGCTCTCAATTCGTTCTCCTCCTGGACGACCCAGATGCGACATTAGGATTGCTTTTCCACCTTGTTCAACGATGTGCCGAATGGTCGGTAAAGCCCCCTTTATTCGGCCATTATCCGTAATTTGAAGATTATCATTCAGTGGAACATTAAAATCAACTCGTGTCAAAACACGCTGCCCTTCAAGTTTCAAATCTTCAATGAATTGTTTATTGAGCATGCTCAGTCTGTCCGTTCCCCAAATGAAATGGCGAAATCTAATTTACCAAAAACAGTTGAATTGTATGATTTTGCAAGGAAGATGTTAAATGTTTACTCCATAAGATTACAATTGTTTGGACTGTTCTCGCAAGACAGATTTGAGTATTATTCCTGTAGAAGTTTTAGGAAGTACTCATTAAACAACAATTTTGGGTGTTATTAAGGATTTCAAATAAAGTAGTAGCTTACACTATAAAAAAATGAAAGATGATTGTCAAAGAGGACTTCACTCATAAAAAAATAATTTGAACAATAATTTATAAATACTATAATTACGGTTCTTGAAATAAAACTGGTTGTCTTTGATAATTGATTTTACAACTTAAGAGCATACATGCAAAAATAAGCGGTTCACCTAACATCTACAAAAGGGATAAACATGGGACTTTTAACTACCACGATTGGCGCATATCCAAAACCGGAATATGTAAAACTTCCGGATTGGTTCGGCAACCTCGACACAGCGGATCCGACACGCGGTTGGGCGAAAGCAAAGGAAGCTATGGGCCACGAAGCGGAATCCATCATCAAACGCGGAACTCATGAAGCAGTAAGCGATCAGGTAAACGCGGGAATTGACATTCCGACTGATGGTGAAATTGCCCGCGAAAATTACATTCACTATCACTGCCGGCACCTCGAAGGAATGGATTTTGAGAATCTAACCGAAAAATCTTTACGTACCGGAAATTACTCATCTTTACTACCAACCGTGCGGGGCCCTGTCAAGCCGCGGGATTTGTTTTTAGTTGATGATTGGAAGCGGGCGCAAGAAGCCACGGACAAACCAGTCAAAATCACTATGCCCGGACCCTTAACGGTTGCGGATACTGTTGTTGATGAATATTACGGCAATCTAAAAGATTTTGGCAAAGCGATTGCGGAAGCACTCAATCAGGAAGTTCTCAGCCTAGCAAAAGCTGGTTGCAGGCACATTCAAATCGATGAACCGCTCTTTGCACGTTATCCGGAACGCGCTCTTGAATATGGTGTCGAAAATTTGGAACGGGCTTTTCAGAACTGTCCGGAAGGAGTTACTCGAACCGCTCATATGTGCTGCGGATATCCGGATAAGATTGACGTGGTTGATTATCCAAAAGCGCCGCGTGAATCATACTTCCAAATTGCGGATGCGATGGAAGCTTCTTCGGTAATGGCTGTCTCTCTGGAAGACGCACACCGATACAATGATTTGAGTTTGCTCGAACATTTCAAAACCACAACCATAATTTTTGGAGTAGTCGCCATTGCCAAAAGCCATGTGGAAGCAATCGAAGAAATTCGCAAACGATTGCTGGACGCCCTTGAACACATTGACGCGAATCGTCTGATTGCCGGACCCGACTGCGGATTGGGAATTCTGGGACGCGAACTGGCAATAGAAAAAATGCGTAACCTGAGCGAAGCCGCACACTCGATTGAAACATGAGTCAGCAGATGATTTCACAAAAAATAATTACTGTTGGTGATTTGAAATTAGGCAACGAAAAACCTTTCGTGCTCGTCGGTGGAATCAATGTGATTGAATCCGAAAGCATGGCTTTGAAAGTTGCTGAGACTTTCAAATCAGTTACCGAGCGTCTCGGAATTCCCTTTATTTTCAAAGCCTCATTCGACAAAGCAAACCGGTCTTCAATCGATTCATTCCGGGGTCCGGGACTGGAAAAAGGTTTACGGATTCTGGAAAAAGTTAAATCCGAAATTGAGGTTCCCATCCTGACCGACATTCATGAAGCGCAACAGGCCGCACTCGCCGCGGAAGTCGCGGACATTCTGCAGCTTCCGGCATTTCTGTCCCGTCAAACGGATTTGGTGGTAGCTCTGGCAAAAACAAAAGCGGTTATCAATATCAAAAAAGCACAGTTTCTTGCTCCACAGGAAATGGGAAATATTATCAAAAAATGTGAAAATTCCGGCAACGCTCAGCTCATTCTGTGCGAGCGTGGTTCAAGCTTTGGTTACAACAATTTAGTGGTTGATATGCTCGGATTTTCGGGGCTGAAAGAATTTGCTTATCCGGTACTGTTTGACGTAACTCACGCGCTACAACGTCCGGGAGGTTTGGGGGACGCCGCGGCGGGACGGCGTGAATCTGTCCGCGAATTGGCCTTGGCGGGATTGTCACAAAAAATTGCCGGACTCTTTCTCGAGGCTCATCCGGAACCTGAAAAAGCGCTTTGTGATGGACCCTGCGCACTTCGGCTGAATCAGCTCGAAGCATTTCTAAAGCAAATGAAAGCAATGGATGATTTGGTCAAAACTTTTGAACCACTCGACACAGCTTAAAAACTTAACCTTTAATTTGAAACTACTTTATGACTCAACATTATCAGGGTAAATGTCACTGCGGAGCCGTCCGCTTTTCTTATCAAGGCGAGGAAATCAGCATAGGAATCCGTTGCAATTGTTCAATCTGTGTCCGAAAAGGTGCACTGATGACGACAGAAGCGATTGCGCCGGAAAATATGAAAATTGATAGGGAAGAAGGCGCTTTAGGACTTTACGAATTCGGCACAAAAACAGCGAAACATTATTTTTGCAAAAAATGCGGAATTTATACTTTTCATCAAACTTTACGGCAGCCCGGTTTTTACAAAGCAAACATCGGTTGTCTGGAAGGAGTAGATTCGTCTGTAATCGAAGTGATCAATTTTGATGGTAAAAACTTACTTTGAGTGGTGAGATCCTAAACCGGAAAGAGTTAAACTTTGACTGTTCTGCGAATAGTTAGCACTTAAATGTTGACATTACAACGTTATAACATTACGATGTCATTATACGTTACAACTCAAACACATGAGAAAGATCTATGTCTGCACTAACTAAAAGATCAACAGTGTATTTCGACCCATCAATTCACAATATTTTAAAAGTTAAAGCATTAGAATCATCCCGCTCAATCTCAGACCTCGTAAATGAAGCCCTGCTTCATGAACTTTCAGAAGATGCCGATGACCTGGAAGCCTTTGAACAAAGGGCTGCTGAGCCGTCCATTTCCTTTGAAGTCTTGGTGAAAGCTCTAAAAGCTGATGGGAAAATATAAGCTTAAAGTAAAAAAGTCAGCAGAGAAAGAACTGGGGAAAATACCAAAAAGAGAACTGATTAAAATCATCAATAAAATTCAGAGTCTTTCAGATGATCCACATCCGGAGGGAAGTATAAAACTTTCGAATCAGGAAAAGTACAGGCTGCGTGTAGGAAATTATCGAGTTTTATATAAAGTTGAAGACAATATCCTAACAATATTCATCGTTAAAATTGGACACAGGAAGGATATTTATAGCTAAATTGTCATGTCACGTGAACAGCTAAACGGCTTGTTAACTCAACTTGAAATATATTGAGTACATTTGCGAATGATAGAAAAAAGGCCTCATTATAAAGTTGCCCTGTTTACCAAATCAAAAGCCATGCGTTCGGCCTCCCGCATGGTTTCCGCCACATCCATTGTTTTTAGTTCATAATTCTCCATCAACACCTTGCCGTTGACCAGCACAGTACTCACGTCTGCAGCCTGTGCGGAATAGACAATCGAAGAAACAGGGTTATGACGCGGGAAATAGTGCGGTTTGGTCGCGTCCAGCAAAATCAAATCCGCGCGTTTGCCGACCTCAAGAGAGCCAATTTCATTTTCCAGTCCCAGCGCTTTTGCTCCGTTGATTGTGGCCATCCGTAAAACTTGCTGTGCCGGAACTGATTCTGCGTCTTCGGTAACGGCTTTGTTGACGAGTGCGGCGAGGTGCATTTCTTCAAATAAATTAACATTGTTGTTACTGGCGGAACCGTCTGTGCCGAGCGCCACGTTGATACCTTTTTTCAGCATAGCGTGAATCGGAGCAAAGCCGTTGGCCAGTTTCATATTACTTGTTGGATTATTGAGCACACTCACTTTGTGCTTTTCTAAAAGTTCAATATCCTCTGTCGAAACGTGAACACAGTGCGCGGCTGCGGTTCGGCATTCAAACATTCCTAAATCCGCCAGATGCTGAACTGGAGATTTTCCATATTTTTCGAGACTGTCCGCAACTTCCTGCCGACTTTCAGACAGGTGAATGTGAATTCCGGTTTTACGTTTCAGGGCTTCTTCGGTCGTTTCCCGCAAATATTCCGGACCGCACAAGTACATCGAATGTGGGCCGAAAAAAGCCTTGATCCGTCCATCTGCTTTGCCGTGCCATGAGTCGTGAAAGTCGATAGCGGCTTTCATGAATGTCGGCCCCAAATCATCAACTTCCAGCAATACTCCGCTCAAACAGGCACGGATTCCGGACTCTTTTACCACAGTTGCAACTTCGTCCATGTAAAAATACATATCCGAAAAACAGCTTACTCCGGATTGAATCAATTCTATAATACCAAGTTTTGCACCCCAGTAAACATGTTCGGCATTGAGGTGGTCTTCCGCGGGTTTTATTTTTTCCATCAGCCATGGCCAGAACGGAAGATCATCGGCGTAATTCCGGAACAGCGACATTGGAATATGTGTGTGTGCGTTAACCAGTCCGGGCAGCGCAATTTGATCTGTTGCGTCAATCACTTTGTCTGCTTGAAAATTTTCCGGAACCTTTCCAATTGCCTGAATGCGTCCATCTTCAAGTGCAATATCCGCGTTTTCCAACACTTCATTATGCTGATTGACCGTCAGGATTATCGCGTTTTTGATTAGTAATTTCATCATGCTTTAAAAAATCTTCTTTGTTTTGACTTTCAGCAATTTAGAGAAAGTATTTGTTCCGATCTTTTAAGAAAAATAACAATAATTTTCCTGATTCCAGGACTGAAACTATACTAACAAATTTCTAATGAATTGTCATTCTCTCGCAGATTCAATTTCAGCATCTTGACATATTGTCAAAGGCTTTTACAATTTTGCACAACTAGTAAGAAAAAGTTTTAGAGCGGCAAAAGAAAAAAATAAGTTTTTTTTGATTAAATCAATGTTGATTTTGAAATCTTGTAATCCTGTCTAATCATTTTTAAAAATTCTTTATACTTGCATATTATGGAAGTTTAGAGTATGTTTGATTCATGCAAACTTTAACAAATATGATTATTGAGCACGGGCTAAGAGATCGAATTATTCGGATTAGTCAATTGAGTAGTTTAGTAGGTGGCAGTGAAGGACGACTTTATGGATTACTTAATCGTGCGTTAAGTAATGGGGAATTATTACGTCTGCAGCGCGGATTATACATTTTGGCGGACCGCTTTCGCCGAAACCAAGCTCACCCTTTTTCTCTCGCTAATGCCCTCATTCCAGGCAGTTATATTTCCTTTGAAACAGCATTATCTTTTCATAATTGGATTCCGGAACATGTCCTTACAACTGCTTGTGTGGTCCCTGGCAGAAAATCACAAAAATATGTAAATGAAAAAATTGGAAATTTTAGCTTTCATCCACTTGCCATAAATAAAGGCTACTTTTTAGAATTGGTGAACAGACACCATGTAGATGGACAGACAATGTTGATTGCAAAACCTTGTCGTGCCTTAATGGACTTAATTTGCTTGAGGAAAATTGATTGGCAAGGAATGGGTTGGCAATCTGAAGGTTTACGTATTGATTCAGATTTGTTGCGTAGTATCACAAAAAAAGATTTAAAAATACTAATGCATGTTTACAAACATCAGCGGATTAAATCCTTTATCCGTTCAATGATTGAGGAGATATATTTTGATTGAACTGATTCAGAAAAAAATTAGTGAGTTCAAAGCAAAGAATCAACTGGAAGAAGATCACGCCATTAGGGAAATTTTACAGGATATTGCCTTGTATGGTTTGTGGCGCACTGGTTTTTTTGATGTTGCTGCGTTTCAGGGAGGGACAAGCTTACGGATTCTACATGGAATGTCAAGGTTTTCGGAAGACCTTGATTTTATATTAAAAACTCCGGACCTGAGTTTTAGCTGGTCGACATACCTAAGCGGGATGTCAGATTGTTTTGCAGAGTTCGGGCTCAAATCGGAGATCCTGAACAAAGAAAAGATGGATCAACGTGTAAAGAAAGCTCTGATCAAAGATAACTCCATCGGCAAACAACTAAACCTTTCATTTTATCGCGAAAACCCTAATCGAAAACAAAAAATAAAACTGGTAATTGATGTCGATCCACCTTCAAATTCTTTTTTTGAAAACAGCTTTCTGGACTTTCCTTTGGATTTTGAAGTGTGCCACCAGGATTTGGAAAGTAACTTTGCTTTGAAAATACATGCCATGCTCTGTCGGCCATATCTGAAAGGGAGGGACTGGTTTGATTTTAGCTGGTATGTGAAAAATCAAATCCACCCAAATCTGCCTCACCTGCAGGCTGCACTTTTACAATGGGGGCCGTGGAAAAATCAAGAATTGAAGATTGATATAAAATGGCTTAAAAGTAAATTAACTGAAAAGATTCTGAAAATAAACTGGCAGGATGCTGCAATTGATGTTGAACGATTTCTAAGTGTTCAGGAACAGCACAGCTTAAAATTATGGAGTGTTAAGTTTTTCATACACAAAACAGATATGATGAACTAGTAAAAAGTCCTAAAGTCGTGTCATTGCTTGCGAAGCTTATTTATATCACTCCTCCCAGTTTTCCAGATATGCTTTTTGTTCCGGAAGTAGTTCGTCGATGGAAATGCCGGAACCTTTCAGTTTCAGGCGTGCGACTTCTTCATCAATTTCATCTGGAACACGATGTACGTCTTTCTGTAAGGCAGTTCGATTTTGCACAACGTATTTTCCGGAAAGTGCCTGTAGCGCAAAACTGGTGTCCATGATTTCCGCGGGATGACCGTCGGCGCAGGCGATGTTCACCAAATCTCCGCCTCCGAGCAAATTCAGCCAGCGTCCGTCCGCCATCCGAAAACCTTTAATGTTGTGACGCATTTCTCTTTGTTCAACTGCAATATTTTGCAATGCCTGCAAATCGAATTCGACTTTGAAATGTCCGGCATTGGCCAGAATCACTCCATCCTTCATCCGTTCGTAATGTTCCCTGCGGATGACATGTTTCCCGCCTGTAACTGTCAGAATCATGTCCCCCTGCAAAACAGCTTCGTTCAAGGGCATCACCCGCAATCCGTGCATTAGCGCATCAGCGGCTTTAATTGGATCAACTTCACAAACAATCACATTCGCGCCTAATCCTTTCGCTCGCTCAGCACAGCCTTTTCCGCACCAGCCGAAACCGATTATCACCACTGTTTTTCCGCTGATGACCAAATTCGTGGTTCTCATCACTCCGTCCCAAACCGATTGTCCGGTTCCATGATAATTGTCGAATAGATATTTGCAACGGGCGTCATTGATTAAAATGACCGGAAACTCCAGGATGTCTGCTTTTGCTCTGGCTTTGGCACGGTGAACTCCGGTGGTTGTTTCCTCACATGCTCCCCAGACTTCCGGAAGTAATTCCTGACGCTTATTGTGCAGTAATTCTACTAAATCTCCGCCGTCGTCAATCACAATATTCGGCCGTAAATCAAGAGCCAGATTCATGTATTGTTGCATCTCTTCCGGAGTGGCTCCGTAACGGGCATAAACATGTAATCCTTCTTCCGCCAATGCGGCTACGACATCGTCTTTGGTTGAATGCGGATTGCTTCCGGTAACCGCGACTTCCGCTCCGCCCGCAGCAAAGACCTGCGCCAAGTACGCTGTTTTTGCTTCAAGGTGAATGCAGACCAAAACCCGCAAACCACTGAAATACTGCTGTTCGCGAAAATCATTTTCAATTTGACGCAGTATGGGCATATAGCGTTTTACCCATTCAATTTTCTGTTTTCCCTGTTCCGCCAATTGTGGTGCGGCAACGATATTTTCATGCATGTTTTGTTTGTTTTTCTTTTCTTTAGATAAAAAGTCCAAATGGTACTCTTGTTTGTCATTTACGCGAAAGTGGAAATCCATTATTTCAGACACTTACAAGTTCCTGGATTCCCACTTTCGTGGGAATGACAAACTAATTACAAATATTCTTTTAGTTTGATGAACTTGAATATAATCAAATACTACCTTAAAGGTGTTTAAACAAAGAGTTACTGAGAGCACGGTTAACTATTTATATTTTTTCTCTGCGTACTCTGTGACTCTGTGGTAAATTTTATTTTTACCATCAAGTTCAGTCAATTATTCAATTTCCATTTTATTTAACAGCATGCGCGCTCTGTCTTTCCACAAGCGTAGCGGAAAGTTTTGCTTTATAAATTTTTGCCAGGTAGCATGGGCCTCCTTGTGGCGTCCCTGCTGCCAGTATAATTGTCCCAGCACAAAATTCGTAAAAGGATAATGCCCCGGAAATTCCAGTTGCAATTCCTGCAAATCACGGATACCACCTTCATATTCGTCAAGTTTCGGATTGTTTTGCAGCAGTGACGCATAGGTTGCAAAGGCCAATTCATAATCACCTTGCTTGAGGTGGACAATTCCCAAATTCATACGCGCATAATTCAGTCCAGGTTTGAGAGCCAATGCATGACGGCTGCTTGCTATCGATGATGAATAATCTCCCAGAAGGTAATATCCCCAACCTAAATTTCCATACAAATATGGATCTTCTCCATAAAGCAATGCTGATTCGTATGCCTCAACAGAGTTGCGAACATCGTCAAGATCATAACGCGCCAAACCGTTCGGCTGGAGTTTGTACCCTTTGTAATAATAAACTGTGCCTAAATCCTGATAAATTTTTTCCAGCTGCGACGGTGTTTCCGCATAGTGCAGGCCGTCATTCAAGGTTGAAAGTGCGGATTCAAATTCGCGTGCCTCAAACAAACCTCTGGCGGTCAAAGCATAATAATCGGTTGGGCCTTTTCCAAAGTTTGGACTTTGTGAAAGTTCCAGCCAGCGTTTTAATTTTTCACGAACATCTTCACTCAGTTCTTCACTTTTGCTGCCGAAGATGTTTTGCCAACTTTTCTGGAGCATGGGCCACAACTCGTCTGCTCCAAAACGCCGACTGATCGACCGCGAGGTTGGCCTGCCGGTATCCCACCACTCATCCCAAAAAGAATATTCTCCGGAAGTTGAACTGCCGATAGAAATTCGGAAAGGTTCCGGCTCACGCTGAAACAAAGTAAAAACCAGCACATACAAAGAAATTATAACAAGTACAACTGAGCCGATTGTCTGCAGCTGAATTTTACGATGGTTTAAGAAAAAAGGTTCCGGAAGCGAGTCGGCTTCCAAAGTATGACCTGAAAGTAGAGCTGATTTCTGCCATGCCAGTTCTGCGGCCTGTTTTTGTTCCGCAGAGTAGAAGCTGTTTCCCAGACGATAGAAACGCTCTGCGAGGATTCCGACAGGTTCTTTCTCATTTGCTAACAAATTTTCCGCAGATTTATAATCTCCGGAAATTACAATTTCCTGCGGAACAAGGTTTTCAGGATAAGTGAGAGTTGGCAGGGACATACAGATTTTAGTGTTGTGTCTCGTTTTGAATTCGCCAATCTTCGTAGCTCATTTCGGCTAAGCTTGCCATGCTTTTACGGTGCGAAGTCACAATTTTATTTGTCATGAAATAGCTGATGATGAAGCCCGGAAATGCATAAACAAGACTACCGATAATCATGGGCCATCCCAAGTCAATCAGCAAGAAACGTGCGCCTGGAACAATCATTTCCCATGTTCCCTCTGTTGAAGAAATGTGGCTGAGATATTCTCTAAAAAGTTCATAAGAAAGGCCGTTTTGCGTTTCAAGCAGCCAATAGCCGGTCAGCAAAAATAAATAATAAAGAGGCACCATGGTGAGCGGATTGGAAATCCAAACCAGAGCCACTCCTACCGGCAAATTAAAATGTCTGCTAAATATGTAACGATAAATACTCCAGACAATGGCGACCAAATACATCTGCACACCAACCGTTGGAGTTAATCCCAAAAATACTCCAACCGCCACTCCCAGACTCACTTCTGAAACAGGCGCGGTTGAACGCAAAACCGGATTAATTAATTTCTCTTGAATAAATTGTTCAATTATTTTCTTCATTCTACCACTTGCCCTGGTTTTTCATGGAGACCCAAGGTTCCCGGATTGGAAGCGGTTTTCCGATTTGAAGCAATTCAATTGAGATTTGATCTGGACTGCGGATAAAAGCCATTTTACCATCCTTCGGCGGACGCAAAATAGGGACTCCCTTATTTTGTAATTTTTCACAAAATTCATAAATATTCTCAACTCCATAAGCCACATGTCCAAAATTTTCACCGCTACTGTAGGGCTCACTTTGCTCCCAGTTGTAAGTTAACTCCAGTTGAGAATCATTTTCTTCTGCCGCTAAAAAAACGAGAGTGAATTTTCCTTCCGGTACTTCTTTGCGTCTCACCTCCATCATGCCGAGTTTGTTGATGAAAAAATCTAGTGCGGATTCAAGATTTTGGACACGGATCATGGTGTGTAAATATTTCATTTTAGCCTTTCATATTATTTATGTTCACCAGTCTAACTGGCACAAAATGGTTTCTTCTTCAGCTGTATCAATTATTACTTGAACTGTCACCTTTATGCAAGTTTGAGGTGGAGTTTGAGTCTGTTCAAATTTAAGTGCGGCAATGGATTCAATCAGGGTTTGATAGGCGGCATTTCCTGATTTCCGGGAGAGCACTTTTGTTTCCGGATCATAACGATAGTAAATTGTTTCACGGGTATCCGCAACGTCACCATCACGATTGCGGTCTGCTTTGAAGGAAAGCGAGTATGTAGAAATTTGCACTGCGGTTTCATTTCCGGAACTGAGGCCGTAACCGGCCTGAATCAGTTCCGATTTTAAGAGCATCAGGAATCGTTGGAAGTCTCCCTGCAATACTATTTTTTGCTGCTCCTGGAAAGCAATCCGGTGAAATTCGAGCAAGGGACGCTGTGCCGCAAGAAGCACCACAGAGACGATTGCCAATACGAGCATCAACTCAATCAGGGTATATCCGGAAATTTGCAAACGAAAATCCGGGGTTTTTTTGATCATGGTGTTTTCAGTGCAGTCCGCCATTGCGCCAACACTTTTGGAACTGCGTCACTGCTTTTGACTTGAAAGAACAGAGACTTAAGTTTTGGTTCGATCATTGTTACTTGCCAATGCAATTCCGCATTCTGTCCGGACAAAGTCACATTTTCCTGGTAACTTCCCGGATTTAATTCGCCGGCCAGTTTTTCCAGAGTCCAGTTATCGAGTTGTGAAGCTAATTCCGATTTTTGCTTTCTAAGCTGCATTTGCTCAAACGTTTTTTCTGTGATATCAGCAAATCCTGCCACTAGAATAACTAACATCGTATTTGCAATCATTACCTCAACCAGGGTAAATCCAGCTTTCATTTGTTCACTCCTCTTTCATAACATTTTTTGCAATTACTTGCTGGAGATGTCAGACTTGCATTTAATAGTTGTTGTGATCCTCGGTTTCCGAAAAAGACTGAAATTCACACAGTCATGTCCATCGTATGTCTTGTCATCTCGAACGTATAGAGATATCTTAATGGTTTCAGTCCAACAGTTAATGCAGGATTTCTCGTTTCGCTCGAAATCACATGGTTTTAGAAATTTTTCAGATTCATCATACAATTTTGGTCATGATGATATCTTCCCAATCTTTGCAAAGAGAGTCAATCAATGAAATTTAGTTATCCCGGCTTGAGTGAAAAAGAGGTCTCAGAATCGCGTCAAAGCAACGGCGCGAATGTTGTTACCACACAGGAAGCAGAGGGCTTTTACGCAAAATTGCTGACCAACTTAAAAGATCCGATCATTGTCATTTTGCTTGTTGCTCTGGGTGTTACAGTTTTTTTGGCCGTCTTGGGATTTGCTCCATGGTACGAAGGTCTCGGAATCGCAATTGCAGTCGTGGCGGCTACCTTGATCGCAACCTGGTCCGAATACAGCAACGAAAATGAATTTCAACGTTTGCTGGAGGAAGCCTCAAAAGTTAAAGTGAAAGTTTTCCGCAACAACACTTTGGCTGAAATTTTTATTGATGATTTGGTTGTTAACGATTTGGTGCTTTTGCAGCCCGGAGACACGGTGCCGGCCGATGGATTTTTGCTCGAAGGAGACCTGGAATTAAATGAATCAGCTCTCACCGGAGAATCTGAAACAGTCAAAAAAACAGGTGCCACAAATGAAAAACTTTCTGAAGCAAATGAAAAAAATGAAATGTCACGTGCCGCCTTGGTAGAAGATGGCGAAGCGGTTATGAAGGTTTTGGAGGTTGGAGACCAAACCAAGTACGGCGCGACGCTGAAAGAGTTAACTTCCGCAGAAACACGCCCCTCTCCTCTGCAGGAAAAACTGGCTATTCTTGGAAAACAGATTAGCCGTTTTGGTTACATCGGCGCCCTCTTTATCGCCTTTTCATTTATGTTTAATCATATTTTTCTGGAAGCTGGCGGTTGGGAAATTTATTTCAACAAACCTTCAGGTGAGATAATTTATCATCTGGTGACAGCCATAATTTTGGCTATCATTATTATTGTAGTTGCTGTTCCGGAAGGTTTGCCCATGATGATTGCGGTGGTGCTTTCGATGAATATGCGTAAACTGCTCAATGCAAAAGTGCTCGTAAGAAAACTGCTCGGCATTGAAACCTCCGGAAGTTTGACCGTACTTTTTACCGACAAAACCGGAACGCTGACACAAGGAAAATTAATGGTTTCAGAACTGCTTGGAGGCAATGGCGAGCATTTCACTTCTTACGAAGAAATTCCTGAAAAATTGCGTGAAACGGTGTCCTTTGCCCTGAGAAACAATACCCCTGCTTCGATTGATACGGGAGATCCGGAAAACCCGAAAATCGTTGGCGCTAATCCAACAGGACAAGCTTTATTGCGTTTCCTCGGCGCAGATTTAGCCAAGCAGGATGATGTAAAAGTAAAGATAAATATTCCTTTTAACAGTGCTTATAAATTTTCAGCTACACAGGTTGAAGGTTCGCAAAATTTAACACTGGTCAAGGGTGCCGCAGAAATCGTGCTCGCCGGATGTACGCATTGTTTGGATGGGGACGGAAACAAAGTCGAACTGGATTCCGAAAAACTCAAAGAAGAAATGCTGGGGCTTTCCGCACGCGCAATGCGTCTCATCGGACTGGCGGTTTCAGAGCAGAATTTAGGCGATGAAAATGAGCTTCCCAAACAATTGACTTTGGTCGGAGTTTTTGGACTGCGTGATGAAATGCGTAAGGAATCAAAGACTGCGGTTAATACTGCGCGGCAAGCTGGAATTCAGGTGGTGATGATTACCGGTGATGCAAAAGATACTGCGGAAGCCATTGCCAAAGAAGTTGGTATTCTTGAAAATGAAAATTCGCTCGTGCTGACTTCAAGCGAACTGGGCGAAATGTCGGACGAAGATATGATAAAAATTCTTCCGGAATTACGTGTTGTTGCACGTGCGCTTCCTACGGATAAAAGCAGATTGGTAAAATTGGCAAAATCCATGGATTGGGTTGTCGGCATGACGGGAGATGGGGTTAATGACGCTCCTGCTGTGAAAAACGCTGACGTTGGTTTTTCGATGGGAAATGGTACAGACATGACCAAGGAGTCCAGCGATATTGTCATTCTTGATAATAATTTTATCTCGCTGACAAATGCGGTTCGCTACGGACGGACACTCTTAAAATCAATCAGAAAATTTTTGATTTTCCAATTGACGGTCAATGTTGCCGCCATTTTGGTAGCATTTCTGGGGCCGTTTTTCGGCATCGATTTGCCGCTGACCATGACTCAGCTTTTGTGGGTCAACATTGTGATGGACACTCTGGCAGCCTTCGCCTTCTCCGGAGAAGCGGCGCTTCAGCGTTACATGAATGAAAAACCGATTCCGAAAGGTGAATCCCTCATTTCCGGTGACATGTGGTCCGCCATTTTGATCGATGGATTTTACATGGCATTCCTCAGTTTATTTTTTCTAACCTCTGATTTTGTTTCCGGATTATTTGTCTGTGATGCAGTACGCTGTCCGGATTCTGAAGTTAATCTTGTCTTACTGACGGCCTTCTTCGGCTTCTTTGTATTCATGAACAA
>JAESQU010000144.1 GCA_016764995.1 SAR324 cluster bacterium
GACTCTATAGGCAAAAATGTGACTAACTACTTTATGTATTGAAGGGTGGGGCCAGTGTGATCCCCCTCCCCCCTCACTCCTCAAGCTCAGGCAACTCCTGCATCTCAACCAACCCGACGTATAGCACCTCATCTGTAACCTGACTGATGCTAAGGCCAGTGCGTTCTGACATGGCCACAAGCGTGCGCTTAAGGTCAGGGTGAATGGTTGCACTGAGAACGGGGCGCTTCTCATAGCTGTCTCGCCTTGGTACACGGACTTTTTTTCGGTTTAATCTTGGGTCTTCAAGCATTTTCCTCCTTTGGAATTATCACTAAAAAATTAATATTTTTTGCATTGTTTTCTTTTTTAGTTACTTCTTGTGCTCCAAAAGTAGTTAAGTTTTATGTAACCAGACCATCTGAATTCAAGATAGAGAATGTTAAGTATATAGAGACAGGTAAATTTGTTTCATCTTCCGGGAAGATTGAAACAATTCAAATTGAAAAGGAAGAGCCGAAGGAACCAGACTATGAACCAATTGAGCCGGTTATAAATGAATTCAATGCAAACACAGATGCACATCAAATTGTTCGTAGCGTGCTTTTTTCCATCTTATCACGAAATGGTCAATACCAGATTTTAAATACTGAAGAAGGTGTTTTCCTGAGTGGTGCTCAACCTGATTCAGCTAAGACCGGACTAATCAATGCTAAAGTTAAGTTTTTTACAATTTCAAATCTTAGTCAAGAAAAACTGTCATATATTTTGGTTGCAAAAAAACAAAATTTACCACTAATGGACCAATTAATGTTAGAAGGAATCGTAATAGGAGTGGTTGCCGGTTTAGAGGCTAATGATAAAGGCTTTAAAGTATCAACCCCTTACGTGGAAAAGATAGCTGCAATGGAAGCTGAATTTGAGTTTATTCGAAAAAGCGACAAAAGCAAAATAATACCAAACCAGGTTTTCCGAAGCTACTATTTAAAAAAACATGGTGGTGACTCAGGCGGTACTTTTAGTTTAGGTACAAGTCATGTAAAATTTGAAACAAAACAAGCAATATATAATAAATTTCCTAATGAATCTTTTCTTGAGGATATAACAAGTGAGATTGATTCACTGGAACTTGCCTTTATGGATCCAGATGAATTTCTAGCCAAAGGAGGCAACTTAAAACAAACAGACAATCTTCCCGATACTTTGCTTGAAATAAAATATAAATTAGCGGAAGACATAATCAATCAATTTGTTCCTAAAATATCGAAATATAATGTTGAAACAATTGTTCATGTTGCATCAGGCGATTCCATAGGTATAAACCTTATTAATGGGAATGCCTATCAAAAGGCAATTAACTATCTTGAAAATTTTGCTGAAAAATCTGATGCAGATATTTATAACTTAGGTTTGGCATATGAAAGTATTGGTGAAAGGAATCAGGCATTAAAGTATTATCAAACAGCTTCTGATATGAGTCCAGAAAATGAAATTTATATTAATTCTATGAATAGATTAGATAAGTAGATCAGTGTTTATAAATAATTTTTGTGTTCTTAACTTTTTAAAATAGGAGGAAAAGATGTCTAAACGAATGTTTTTATTGATCCTGGCCAATAATTCACGCACCATTGCATCAACTGCCCGTGCACTGGCGATTTCAATCGCTTTGGTTTTTGCCGCACGAATATCGTTGCGTTTGATGAAAGCTTTGGCCTTTATTCGTATCACACGCACACCCGGAGAATCTTCTTTAAGAGTAACACGACCCGACAAATCGGCCAGAGTGAGAAAATTTTCTGGCTTCGGCTCAACTTCTTTAGCGGCACATCCACTTAGAAGCAGGACAAGTCCAAGCAAGAATGATAATATGTAGTTTGTTTTTCGCATTTTAGCTCCAGGTTTTCTAAGGTGGGTGTAAAAAAATACGGACAATTCTTCGTTCTTTGTCCGAGTGCTGAAAATTCGGAAATGCTAAAGTGGTTCAGGATTGCGCATTTCAGTAAAAACTGACAACCTTTAATCTAACATTTTCAGCCATCAATGAAAAGGGCATATTTGATTTTTACGCGACTTTCCTTTATTTTATTTTTCGGATTTCTCTTTAACCTCGTTAGCACAGCCGCCGCTTTTTATCCACTCACATGGGATGATTTGATGTTCCAAATGGAGAAGCGTATGAGTTGGCAGCGTGCGAGAATGCATACCGTTGTTCAAATCTTTGACCCCTTTATAAAAAATGCTGATGGTGAAATACCAAAACAGCCTGTCGAATTGCCAGCCAGGAGTTTCAAACAGCTCATTCATTGGAAAGATGGTCAAGTTTTGGTGGTGGAAACGCAGGACGAACAAGGAGAGCTGTTGCATTTTTATTATGAAAACAATGACGATTTACTGTCGCTTTCTTTGAATGACAACCGCACTTTTACGACCGAAGACATTTTGCCGCGTCAACTACGTTTCCGTTCAAGATATGAGAAAGAGCGGAGCAGAGCACTGCGTGAATTAGGAATTGTCAGCAGAGAGGTGGCATATCACATTCGTGACGATAATCATGTTTTTCTGCGGATTGGAAATTTGGAATCAGGACACTATGCCTTGCTCAATCCAAAAACCTACGAATTGGCTTCTCTCCATAACAGGCTTTGGCAGGAAGACGGAAGCTTGCTGGATTTAAAAATCGTCTTCAAGAAATATGAAACTTATCGCTGGCAGACCTATGCTAAAGTTACAGAATATTATTTTGACAATCGTTTGTTCAAACGCATGACTGTCAGTAAAATCCGCACATTGTCACGTTTACCGGTCAAGAAACTTCAAAAAATAGCCTTCAATTTACGCCGTAAACATACCGCAACACTTCAGAATGATTATACACTTTAACTCCTACACACGTTTTCTACTACTTTTTCTGGCCGTCAGCTTTAGTTTTTCCATTACAGGCATCCACGCGAAAGCACTGGTGATTGATCGAATCTATCTGATTGTCAACAGTCAGATGATCACACGTACAGAAGCGCAGGATGTAGCGGCGGCACTGAATGCTCAAAATTCAACTGCCGAAAAATCACAGACACAATTAAATGAAAAGTTGCTGATGAATTTGGTGCAGGAAATGTTGTTGTTGGACCGCGCGGAGGCTTTAAAAATTATACCCGGAGCAAAGGAAATAGAATTACGTTTGGATCGGCTGGCAGTGGATCAACCGCAATTGTTAGAGGTTTATGCAGAAGAAGATTTGAAAGAACAACTTGCGCGTGAATTTAAAAAACATCACGTAATCAGCCGTGAAGTGGATTCTAAAATTAGAATGGAAGGACCAGAAATAGTACTCTTTTGTAAACAACAACTGCGCAAGGATCGTCAAGTGGGTTTGGCGCAAATTCTTTTGCAGGGCTCAACTGCTGAAGTTCAGGAAAAAGTTAAGACTATTCGGAAAGCGTTCAAAAGCGGAATTAGTTTTGAAGAATTGGCAAAGCAGCATTCTGCGGATTCCAGCGCAAAACGTACCGGAGGAAAGCTGGGCATTTTCAAACCTGGAGATTTGCTGGCAGAAATTGGTGAAGTTACCAACAATTTGGAACCCGGACAAATCAGCAAAGTTGTGCAGACAAATTTAGGAAATCATCTGCTCTATATATACGAAGAAGTTTTTGCGGAAGGACTGGACTGTGACAATCTCAATCCAGAGCAGGAAACACATTATTCAAATGCATTGTACGCACAGAAACGTGACGCGCTTTTGGTTACATACATGGATGAACTTTTTGCCTGCGCCAATATTGAAGTTAAAGATCCGGGAAACAGCGACCTTCCGACCGCTAAGTTCTTACCTGTTGTTGAGAAAAAAAACATCAATTGCCAGGCACGGCGAATTATGGTGCTTCCACAAAAGAAGAAAAAGGAAAAGAAGAGGCAGAATAAATAAATCTAAAAGTTAACTCAAGTTTCAGCTTTGAGGGATTTATAAAGCTCATAGGCTTTTTCCGGAGTCTCATTTTGATGAACCACAGCACGCACGGCCTGGATCATGGGCACTGGCGCTTCGGACTGAAAAATATTGCGTCCCATGTCCACACCTGCAGCACCTTGTTGAATTGCTTTGTACGCCATTTTAAGAGCGTCCAGTTCCGGAAGTTTCTTACCACCGGCAATTACAATCGGTACAGGACAACTGGCGGTAACAGTTTCAAAATCCTTTTCAACATAATATGTTTTAACGTAATGCGCGCCAAGTTCAGCGCAAATCCGGGTGGCCAACCGAAAATAACGGGCGTCGCGCACCATTTCTTTGCCGACTGCAGTTACGGCTAAAGTTGGAATCCCATAACGTGTGCCCTGATCAACGAGTTTGGTCATGTTGATAATGGATTGCTTTTCATATTCTCCGCCGATAAAAACCTGAACTGCCATTGCGGCAACGTTCATTCGGATTGAATCCTCGATGTCAACGGCGATTTCCTCATTTGACAACTCCTTGAGCATACTGGTTCCTCCGGAAGCGCGCATGACAATGGCTTGCGTCATTGATGGCGGAACAACGCTCCGTAAAATTCCCCGCGTCAACATCAAGGTGTCCGCAAAAGGCGCGAGAGGCATGATGTTTACATCAATTCGTTCAAGACCGGTGGTAGCGCCCTGAAAGTATCCGTGGTCAAATGCTAACATCACGGTACGCCCTGTTTCCGGATTGAAAATGCGGGCGAGTCGGTTTTGCATCCCCCAACCCAGTGCATTTGAACCTTTCAGGTAAAACGCCTCTGACTTTTGAGGAATGTCCAGATAATATTCTTTCGTATCTTGTGTTGCGTCTAAATCAGCCATTTATATTTCCTTTCAAAAAATTCAGTTAAAAGTTTTCCGAATCCACCCAATGTTTAAGCAAACCCTGGAAGTGTGCAATGAATTCATCATGTTCATGCTCCGGAAACATGCCCCGTACCGTCTGTGCGATCATCTGATTAAACTCTTCGGTTTGTACAAGTTCCCACATAATTTCGTCCAAATCTTTGAGAACGGTTCCGCGGAATTCTTCGAATCTTTTTGTTTCAAAATGTTTATCAGCCATTTTTTCGTAGGCCGCCAGTTTCTCTTCATAACTGCGGTCGGAGTCGGCAATTTTGAAATACTTTTCAATGTCCATCGTAATCCGCATCGAACGCTCACTCACGACACAATAAATGCTCCAGGCCATGAGTGCTTTGATGGCCCACGGAAAATAATAGTGCAGACTTGTAACAGCAATGTCCGGACAAGCGTTTGCAAAATCGATAGGAGAGAGGATTCCGTCTTTGAGAATACATTCGCAGGAATTGAAATCCCAACGGAAAAAAGCATTGATTGTCTTGGTGATAATCTGCGCTTCACGTCCTTTTTGCTGATCCAGAAACTGATGATCGATTACGTAGCGTCCGTGTGGCGGTTGTTCAGGATCATAGTGAAAACTGCTGACTTGCGGCCCAATTGCCAATGAGCGTACGAAAACTTCATAATCTTCCAATCCTGCCTGTAAGTGCATCAGCATTTGTCCGGATTCATCATAAGTTCGTGCCAACTCGGCTTCATCCCGAACTTTGCTTACTCCACGCCAACCACCGCCGTCAAATGGTTTCATGTAAAATGGATATTTCAATTCTTTGGCAACTTCCGTCAAATCAAATAAATCGTGGTATTTTGCTGAAGTTGCAGGATATTTTGTGGAATCCGGACCAATTTTAGAAGGAACTAAAATCGTTTCCGGAATGTTCAATCCCAAACGTATCATCGCGCAATATGCGGAATGTTTCTCCATGCTTTGAAAGCTGAAAGGATTATTCAGCAAATAAACATTGTTTATCAGCGCGGTTTTTTTCAGCCATTCCCGCGGATTAAAATGCCAATAGGCCAGACGGTCAATTACCAAATCGTAGCGGGTTGAATCCCGGAGATTGAAAGGATGAATACGGATTCGGTCCACCTCAATTTGAAAGTTTTTTCGTCTGTATTTGAGCGGTTTTTTCAAACGTTCTGCGAGCATTTCAAACGCTGACGGCCAATCTTCTTCGTCTCCAAGCAAGAGTCCAATAAGTTTTTGTTCCATATGTTCCTCCAGATTTAGTTGCCAAATTCTTTGCTGAAATGATAATTGATTTGTCTGCGCCACCAATTCCAACTGTGCTCAACATCATGTCCCCAAATGTCCCGCTCATGCGGAATTCCTTTTTCCACAAACAAGTCCGCGAGTTTATTTGTATCTTCTAAATTGCCGTCCTCCCACGGACCTTGACCGCAAACCAGAGTTAAACGGGTTTGTGTCCGAATTTTCTCCAGCGCGTCTCCATGCAGGTGGTAAGCGTAAGCCAGCTGATTGTTAAAATAAATTTCCGAGGAATCACTTTTTGCGCCACAAAGTTCTTCTGCGTCATAACGTCCGCTCATAGCCAAAACATAATTGAAGAGGTGCGGAAACTTGAGTGCGAAATTAACCGCGTGAAATGCGCCCAGACTGCAGCCGGTCATACCAATTCTGATGTCCGGATCATCGCAATCATTCCGTATCGAAGGTACAAGATCCTTGACAATAAACTGCTCATAAGCTTGATGTCGTACCGCCCGCCAATGTGGCTCAATTCCGTCATTCAACCATGATTCTTTGTCCAGACCTTCCGGACAATAAACTTTAAGTTTTCCGGAATCAATCAAATGTGAAACGGCGCCGATCATACCGTTGCCTTCAAAATCGTGATATTGTCCTCCACCTGAAGGAAACGCGATTACGGGCGCTCCATAATTTCCAAATGCCAAAACCTGAACCTTGCGTCCGAGTACACCACTGTGAATTTCTTCATGTCTGCGTAACATAGCTTTCACCTCTTCGGAAAAAGAAATTGAAATATGTTTGGTAAACGCGCTGCCCAAGCCTCTTCGTTGTGGCCCGCGCCGTCGTCCAGAAAATATTGAAAATTCGTCCCTTCAACATAACCATTTTCGCGTAACGCCTCATAAGCCATTCTGGTTTCGCGCATATTATCTGTGCCAAATCCCGGGCCGCTTTGTGTTCCGCTGTCCAGCCAGATCCGTAAACCTTGCCGCAAATCCATACGTAAACGTTCCACCGTTTCCAATTGTCCGGATTTTGTTCGGCTCAGTTGAAAGGAAGGCGAAATGATCGCGTAATTGTTTGCAAAATCAGGTGCCTCCAGCGCAAAATGTGCAGTAAATAATCCGCCCATGGAAGAGCCGCAAACTGCTGTGTTTTCTGGACCTTTCAAAATTCGGTAGTGTGAAGTCACATAGGGCGCGACATCTTTGATGTAATACTCCAAAGTGTGATCCGCTTTTCCGTAAATTGTTTTGATGGGCTGAGCAACCGCTCCTGATTTGTCGTCTTCTCGACTTGGAGTGTAGCTCAAGTAGGGCGGTAAATACTCTTCCATGCGGCGTGACTCTCCATGCCCAATTCCTACAATCACACATTGACGCATCAGTCCTTTCTGGGCCAATTCGTTTGCGGTAAATCCTGCTTTCCATGAGCCGACAAAACTATCCTCAACAAAACTTTGGAAACAGTTTTGGCCATCGTGCATATAGACAACGGGATAGTAGCGTTGCAGATTTTCGTCATATCCCGCTGGTAAATAAACATACAATGGGCGTTCCGGCAATCGGCCTTTGAAGTCCGGGATTTTTTCAACCCGTAATGGTGAAATTCCGGGTGTTTCTTCGACAGAGAGCTGACGACGGCTGTTCAATTCGTTTTCTGAAACAATATGGCAGTAAGTCATTCGGTTGAGTCGCTGCCAAGTGTAAAACAGTAATGGGCAATTTGCATTAAATCATATTCTGTGAGCATTCCAACAATGGCCGTGTTTTCAATAACCGGAAGACAGCCGAGCTGTTTTTCATGCATCAGGGCGATCGCGTCCAATACCGGCATTTTCGGACTTACCGTAATCGGTTCCGGAGTCATAATTTCCTCAAGCAACGATACCGGTTTTCCTTCGAGTGTTTCGCTGTGACGCATTAGTTGCCGATACGAAATGATGCCGCGTAATTGTTGTTTTTCATCTTCAACAAGTAGATACAAATGAGACTGAACTGCCATACATTGCATGGCCGTACGGATTTTTTCTTTTGCGGAAATGAGCGGTGGTTCTTTTTTCATAAACTTTTGCACACTCCATTCTGACGTAGTTATTGCAGCACTGTCAGCAGCTTTAGCGCAGTGTTCTTCCAAAACTTTTCCCATGGTGTAACTTGCGCCATAATCCGTAAATATTCCAATCAAATGACCATCTTCCACAACAGGTAAATTACAATGTTTGGCTAACATTTTGGTGGTTGCCTCCGCAGTTGGACTTGAGGCCAGCAAGCTTTCCGGAGACGAATCCATTAACTCTCGTACAGGAAGCAATTTCGGTTTCTCCTCATCGGCACGTTCCAACAGGCGCGAGAGTACTTGACGGTAGCTTATCATTCCCACCAAAAGCCCCTCTTCATCTTCAACCGGAACATCACGGAGATGATACCAATCCATCATATTTCCAGTCAAATCAACAACTTCTTCCGGATGAACCGTACGAAAATCGGTACTCATCAAATCTTCTACCTGCTTACTGCCTTGCGTCCAACGCTGGGTTTCTTTAATGTTGGCGAGAGACCATTGATGAACGGGAAGCCCCTCAAGTTGACGCTGTAACATGGCTTGTGTCAGTGTCCTGTACAGAGGATCTGGCGGCAATTGTTTTTGCAGGGACAAGACGGATTCAAGCAGCCAACTTGCACCGGTTGTTCCGGCAACACAGCGCTCCTCAATGACTCCGAGATAGCGCTCAATATCAGTCGATCCTACTGCAAATTCTTGAAGTCCTTCACGGGCTAAAGGCAAAAGTTCTTTTAATACCAGTTCCTGAGCTTGATATATTTTCCCTTTGACCCAGCGCATGGAACTTCCCATTCCCTGACGTGCGGCATCGATGAAATTAACACGGGCATTATCGAATTCCATGACTTTTGAAATGTCACCATATTCTTTTGCCATACCCAATACCAGGCCGATAAACAAAGCGGTATTTGCTACTTCATCCAACGCGGTTGGTCCAGACGGCAATACGCGGTTTTCAATGCGCAAATGAGGCTTTCCGTCAGTTATTCCATAACAGGGACGGTTCCAGCGGTACACGGTTCCATTGTGCAATTGCAGTGAGCGGAACAATGGTGGAATGCCCTGTCGGATTTTTTCGTATGGATTTTCTTCCTCAAAATCCGCACCGATCATGACCCGGAAACGTGCGACCGATTCATGAAACATCTCCAGAATCGAGTGCTCAACCCAGCGGTCACCAAAATGAACTCGTCCTGGACGATGACGAATATGCGTGCCGACACTTCTTGTATCAACCGATTGCTGAAACAAACCGACTCGCGACTCGTGCCACAGTCGCCGTCCAAGCAGAATCGGAGAGTTTGCCGCTACCGCCAAAACAGGTCCGGTGACGGCTTGTGCAATGTTGTAGTATGGCGCAAATTCATCCGGAGTGACCTGAAGGTGAACTTGAAAACTATTGTTGCAGGCTTCGAGCATCACAGAATCATGCTTCAAAATCAACTCATCAAGTCCGGTCATCCGCAATTCATATTCGCCTTTTCCACGCAATTCTGCGGTTGCCGCGTTCATTGCGTAATATCGTTCCAGCGGAGTGATGTTTTCGTGGACTAAATCACTCTTGCGGATAGTCGGAAGAATTCCTGCCAAAACAACATTTGCGGACATAGCCTCCGCTGCACCTCGTACTTTTTTTAGTAATCGGTTGATTTCACATTCCATTTCATGAAAACAACGTCCCTCCAAAACCAACGGATCCAGATTGAATTCCAAATTAAATTTGGCAAGTTCTGTTGTAAAATGTGGATCATCCAATTTTTCCAGAATTTCCACGGAAATAGAGGCGGGCCTTCCGGATTCATCCACCAAAAACATTTCCTGTTCTGCGCCGATCCGTCGAATATCAGTTTCGAAGAGACCACTTTCCAGCAGTGCTTCAAAGGCATTTATTTCGTACAACAGGCGTTTCATCAACACCCTTTTTTCTGTTGCGCTGCTTTCCTGATTAATGTCCTGAATTCCCATAAAATTTAATTCTGGCCAGTTTTTCCGCGCTTAGAGCGGACTCCGCACTTTAGATTTTCACACTGAAACAAGTTTCTTTAAATCACCCGTTCGTTTCCGCCGTCTATCGGAATTTGCGCACCGGTGGTTTTCGCAAAAACAGAACCGGCCATTGCGCAGACCATCCGTGCAACCTCCTTCGTTTTCACATCAATTTTTAAAATATTCCGGCTTTTGTACTGTTCGACTGTCAAGTCATAACGTTTTGCGGAACGTTCCAAAACTTCCGGAGTCCAAAGTCCGGTATCGTAAACACAATCTGGATGGAGGATATTAACACGAATTCCGAATTTTCCCAACTCCAAAGCCGCAATACGTGCCAATTGAGTTTGTCCTGCTTTCGGCACAGAATAAGCGGCAGCACCCGCTCCGGGCGCAGGTACATTCCGGGATGCCATAAAAACGACTGCCGGATCAAGCCCCTCTTTCAAAAATGGCACACACGCCTGCAGCAATTGTTGCGGAGCAGTCAAATTGATTTCCAGACTTTTGGACCAAGTTTGTTCGTCCATTTCCTCAATCGTCTGTCCCGCCGGAAATGTGCCGGCGTTCAAAACCAAAATGTCCAAGCCGCCAAAATGCAGTACAGTTTTTGCTACAGCTTCCTTGATTACTTTTTGATTTGTCACGTCACATTGAAGTCCCAACATTCCGGACTCGCAAAATATTTTTGAAATTTCCGGATTCAAATCCAAACCGATTACAACGGCTCCTTGTTCCAATAATTCACGTGCGCAGGCCAAACCAATTCCGCTTGCTGCTCCGGAAACAATTGCGATTTTTCCCTGAAATTCCGGAATCGTTTTTTGATCTCCCTGATCAATATTTTCCGGTTTTAATTTTGCCTGTTGCAGTTCCCAATATTCAGCATCAAATAAATGCTTTTCCGAAACCGGCGTCCAAGTTCCGGAAGTGCCGTTGCCTTGCAGATTTTCTGCTTGTTGAATTGCTTTCACAGTATGTTCAGCAATGTCGGCAACAATTCCGGAATCAGTTAAATTAGTTCCGAACGCAAGCGTTCCAATTCCAGGCCAAACGGCCCAGCGCGGTGCGGAATCCAAACATTTTTGTTGTCCGTTTGTGTGGCGCTCAAAATACGCTTTGTACTCGGCAGCAAAATCATCAAGGTTTTGTTCCAAATTTTCCGGATCGATAATTGCGGGAACCGGTTTTGTGCGGATTAAGTGGTCGGAAGTGATTGGACCGCGGGTAGCAATTTCTTTTAGGTTTGAAAGCTTTGCAAAAGTGCGGGCTTCTGTGCTGAAATTTAATTGTGCCAACATTGCGGAACCACGCATTTCAGAAACTTTCCGGCGGATACGCCCGAGTTTGAGCAAATCTTCTTTCACCGGAACGGAGTCCGGAGCTACCGTTTCCTCTTCCGAATTGCCTTCCATTTCCACCGGAACTGAGTCCGGGGCTACCGTGTTGGCTAATGTCGAGTGTTTTTCCAGATAATTTTCCGCAAGTGAAACCAAATCAATCATTCGTCCGTAACTTTCACGGGCACTTTCTCCAAAGGTAAAAATTCCGTGGTTGAGCAGGATCATTCCTTCAAATCGCGTCCAGTCAATATTCTTTGTTATTTCAA
>JAESQU010000145.1 GCA_016764995.1 SAR324 cluster bacterium
TCCGGAATATTGATGGTACTGCGCGTGTAACCCTCTCTCGCAAATGCCAGAACCGCGTTTGGACCGCACTCCAGTGAACCGTCAATCATCCGTGTAAAATGTACACCCAAAAAGGGAAAATCAGGATCCGGAACCGGATAAATCAAATTCCGGCACAAATGATGTTTTTCCGGACGTACCTCATAGTATTCACCACGGAAGGGAATAATTTTGGAATCCGGTTTTTGAGTCATGGCGGTGATTTTATCGGAATACAAACCGGCGCAATTTACCACATACCGGCCCTCAAATTCACCGCGTTTAGTTTCCACAAGCATGCGTTGAGTCGTTTGGTGAATGGCGGTCACCTTTGCCGAACAAATAATTTCGTTTCCATCCTGCTCACGTATATGATCAGCGAAACTTTCGCAAACCTTTCCGAAATTCACAATTCCCGCTTCCGGAACATGCACGGCTTTAATTCCAGCGACGTGCGGTTCAAGCTCGTGCAGCTTTTCTGCGCCAATCATTTCGCAGCGTACACCGTTTGTTCTCCCCCGTTGATAAATAGTCTCAAGTGCAGACAACTCATTTTCGGAAACCGCGACTATTACTTTTCCGCAAATTTCAAAATCGATTCCCTCTTTCAGGCAAAACTCTTCCATGCTGGATTTTCCTTCACGACAGTTGAGTGCTTTGAGAGAACCGGGTTTGTAGTAAATTCCGGTGTGTAAAACTCCGGAATTGTGTCCTGTTTGGTGAATTGCCAGCTGAGGTTCTTTTTCCAGCAGAGTGATTTTCAGGCGGGGATAATCCAGGGTGAATTGGTATGCAGTGGCAAGTCCTACAATTCCTCCTCCGATTATTATGATGTCGGTTTGCCGCATTTTTGTTTAGTAATTTTTCTCATTCTATCAAAAGCACAACCAACTCTTTGCAGCCGTGAACCCCATAAACCAGGGTTTGCTCAATATCCGCCGTTTTGGAAGGTCCGGAAATAAGGAGCGCGTTGGTCGGCATTCCGATATTCCATTGCTCTGTGGTCATGGCTTCCCAAAAAGTGTTGTAGATGGTGTTGGCATGAAGCACGGCAATGTGAATCGGCGGAATCAGGGACATCAGCCGCGGTTCATCCGGAGTCGGCCAAAGTATAAGCGAGCCGGTTTCCGCGATGCCGCCGCGGGTTGTCGTGATGGCCGCGTCAATTCCAAACAGCAAATCCTTGCTTTCTTCAATCGGCAGTTCATAATCCACCAGTTCGGGCATAGTGTCCGTAGTGAATTCACGCATCTCCCGGAGTTGTTGGCCTAAATCGGTTTTGCTTCCGTAAAGGATTTGGCCAATTTCTTTTTCTTTTACAACTGAACGAAACGTACTACCCCAAGTATTTTCAGTGCAAATTTTGACTTCTGTGTGAACTGTCTCCATCATGCTTTTCAGTTGCACCACTTTTTCTGTCTGTGTCCAGTTTTTGCGTTCCAGAACAGAGACATTACGGGCGAATTTTTCCGGAACTTCGGGAGATTCACGTAGACTTGACAGAATTTTTTCACGTGAAGTTACAGAATTATTCATCGCTCAATCCTTCTTCACGTGCAAGTTGATGTAAACTTTTTTTGGCAAAACGGGGTTTTGATCTTACCGAAGTCCAATTCCGAAGAATCGGTAGCCAGGCCGGAGTTAAATTTCCCATTTTTGCAATACCAAAACTTTTCAACCGATAGAGTTTCGGACTCGCAAAAACCGTGGCCCAACCTTTCCAAACCAGACTTTCCGTTTTTGCTTTCAAGCCGCCGGATTTTGTCAGTGGAAATTTTCGTTTGTTTTCCACTTTATCATGACGCAGTCGAAGTAGAATATTTGTAATCGGAATTTTCACTGGACACACTTCAACACAGGCTCCACACAAACTTGACGCATCCGCCAAATGTCCTGCTTCGTGCAGACCTTTCATTTGGGGGGTGAGAATTTTTCCGATGGGGCCGGGATAGGTGGTGTTGTATGCATGTCCGCCGATGCGGGAATAAACCGGGCAGTGATTCATACAGGCCCCGCAACGGATACAGAGCAAAGTATCGCGCAGCAAATCGTCGGCGTGCATACGGGATCGTCCGTTATCAAGCAAAATCAAATGCACTTCATGCGGCCCGTCTTTTTCTGCAGATTTACGTGGTGACGTAATCATATTAAAGTAGGTCGTGATAACCTGACCTGTGGCCGAACGTGTCAACAAACTCAGCAATGGCGGTACATCTTCAAGCCTCTCGACCACTTTTTCAAGGCCCATCACAGCTACATGAACGGGCGGCAGTGTGGTACAAAATCTACCGTTACCTTCGTTTTCAACAAGGCAAAGGGTTCCGGTTTCCGCCACCGCGAAATTGACTCCTGAAACACCCATGTCCGCATCATAAAATTTCTGCCGCAAAACTCTCCGTGCAATCGCGGTCATTTCTTCTGCGGTTTCAGCACGGGCAACCGGATCAACTTTTTCGCGGAACAACTGAGCGATTTGATCTTTATTTTTATGAATCGCAGGCATAATGATGTGCGATGGCAATTCATGATCAACCTGAATAATGTATTCCCCCAGGTCTGCTTCCAGTGCCTCAATGCCATGCTGTTCGAGAAAATGGTTCAACTCCATTTCCTCGGAAACCATTGACTTGCCCTTGACCACGCTTTTAACTCCATGGCGTTGCGCGATTTCCAGCACCAACGCATTTGCGTCATCTATGCTTTCCGCCCAATGAATCTGGATTCCGTTTTTGGTGCAATTTTCTTCCAACTGCTCCAGCAATTCCGGAAGTTTTCTTAAAGCATTCGCACGTATCGAACGTCCCAATTCCCTGAGCTGCTGCCATTCATCTTCATCCGCAAAAACTGCTTGACGCTTTTCCATCAATCCGCCCATTGCCCGTTTAAAATTACGGCGCAGTTGCGGATTATTTAGGGCGGCAAATGTATCGCGCTGAAAGGTTTCCGGAGAAAGCTGATCGTTATTCATTTGACATTCCCGCAATTATTCCCCTCTACATCATCTTGCAGCAGGTATAATTCAGCATAATCTATGTTTCCCATTTCAACTCATCAATCAAAAGTGGTGCCTTTGATGTTTTTTTCAACGTTTTCTTGCCAAAGTCAAACCATCTGCGATGGGCAGCATACTGAGGTCAATGCGTTCGTCCTGGTACAATAATATATTGAACGCCCGGAGCGCGTCGGTGGTGGCGTCATGATGTTCGGGATCGGCAGGTAAGCCGCTCCAAAGCACATTGTCCACAAGCAGCAAACCACCAGACCGCAGCAATTTTAGAGTCCGCTCGTAATACTGAAGATAACTCTCTTTATCCGCGTCAATAAAAGCCATGTCAAATGTCTCTGCGGCATGTTCTGTTTTCAACAAATGATCCAGTGTTTCCAAAGCGGGAGCTAACCGTAAATCAACTTTATCAGCGACCCCCGCTTTTTTCCAATAACGTTGAGCAATTGCGGTGTATTCTTCACTGATATCACAAGCTAAGATGCGCCCGTTTTCAGGCAAAACCAGTGCCACCGCTAAGGAACTATAACCTGTAAAAACGCCAATTTCGAGAATGTTTTCAGCGCCAATCAAGCGTGCCAACATCTGCATAAACTGCCCTTGTTCCGGAGAAATTTGCATGTTCGCCTGCGGATGTGACGCCGTTTCCTCCCGCAATTCCCGCAGTACCTCAGCTTCCCGCAAAGATACTGAAAGCAAATAATCATAGACTGATTCGGTTAAGTTCAAAGTGGTTCTGGACATTGACTCCTTTTCCGGTAATGGCTTTCGGTCTCCCCGCTTTAATTCCTAATTCGCCGGTAAATCCGTCACCGCTCCAAGTGATGCCGAGCTGACGGTTTTTGCGTATTTAGCCAGCACGCCTCGAGTATATCGTGCTTCCGGACACGTCCACTTGGATTGTCGTTTTTTTATTTCAGCATCCGAAATTTCCAAATCAATTTTACGATTCAGAATATCGATGGTAATGGAATCGCCATTTTCAACAATAGCAAGCAAACCTCCTTCCTGAGCTTCAGGTGTGATGTGACCAATCACGAATCCATGAGAGCCTCCGGAAAAGCGTCCATCCGTAATCAGGGCAACATCCTGTCCCAGCCCACGTCCCATGATGGCAGAGGTCGGTGAAAGCATTTCACGCATTCCCGGACCGCCTTTCGGCCCTTCGTAACGTATAACGATCACATCTCCTTTTACTACTGTTCCGTCCAAGATACGGTCCAGCGCCTCTTCTTCAGAATTGAAAACGCGCGCCGTTCCTTTAAAATATTCACCTTCTTTTCCGGAAATTTTTGCGACTGCTCCTTCGGGCGCGAGATTACCACGGAGAATGACAAGGTGTCCGGTTTTTTTGATAGGATCCGCAAGTGAATGCACGATGTCCTGACCTTCAAGATATGGCTTCACATTTGCTAAATTTTCAGCCACTGTTTTTCCGGTAACGGTCAGACAGTCACCATGTAGCAAACCTGCATCGAGCAGCATTTTCATCAAAGGTGGTAATCCTCCTATTTTGACAAAATTACTCATCAAATATTTTCCACTGGGTTTTAAATCCGCCAGTACCGGAGCTTTTTCTCCAACTCTCAAAAAGTCATCCAGTTCCAATTTTACGTTTGCCGCGTGAGCCATGGCCAGCAAATGTAAAACAGCGTTTGTTGAACCGCCGAGTGCCATTACCACCGTAATCGCGTTTTCAAAAGCCTCCAGAGTGAGAATGTCTTCCGGACAAATATTGTCTTCAATCAAGCGTAAAACCGCTTCTCCTGCTTCAACACAATCCTTTACCTTATCTGCTGAAACAGCCTCTTGCGCGGAACTGTTTGGAAGGCTCATGCCAAGTGCTTCAATGGCAGACGCCATGGTGTTTGCGGTATACATTCCACCGCATGAACCTGCACCGGGAATGGCACAGGACTCGACCTCTTCCAGTTCGCTTTGTGAAATCTTTCCTGCCGCTTCTTTTCCTATTGCCTCAAAAATCGAAATAATATCAACGTCCTGACCTTTATGTTTTCCCGGAAGAATTGTGCCTCCGTAAACAAAAACCGCCGGACGATTCAGCCGGGCAATAGCAATTAAACAGCCGGGCATATTTTTATCACAACCGCCAATCGCGACTAAACCGTCATAACTTTGACAACCGACCACGGTTTCAATTGAATCGGCAATCACTTCGCGTGAAACCAGAGAATATTTCATTCCCTCGGTTCCCATGGAAATACCGTCTGAAACTGTAATTGTTCCGAAAATCAACGGCATGCCTTTGGCTTTACGCACACCTCTAGCGGCGTGTTCGGCGAGTTCGTTGATGTGCATGTTGCATGGAGTGACAGTAGCCCATGTGGAGGCGATTCCGATCTGCGACTTCTGGAAATCACCTTTTTTGAAACCAACTCCGTAAAGCATTCCACGGCTGGCCGCGCGGGCGTTTGTTTCAGTGACAAGTTTTGAGTAGCGGCGATGTCCGCTTTCTCCGGATTGGTTTTTTTCATTCATGTGGTGCCTTCTGGTTTATTTGCGGAAAGTATAACTGTTGCATTTCTACACTAGATCATTCTGTCGAATTGGATCAGTTTAGCATATCATCTGTTTTATCGCATCACATAAAGAAACACAATTGTTCCCGTTCAAAATGATGACGGGAAACAGCTACTTTTTATGAAGGTTTTCATACTTCAGCAAAGTTCGGCAAAGCTGTTAAAGGGGCAGTGACAGGGAAGGTGCCACTTACATGGAGGGTGTTCGGTAAAACCTCAACTAAAAATTCCTGTAAGGCAGACGACATTTCGAGTGCAAAGCGGTGGGAAATTGCCATCAAAAAAAGGTAAACCAGACCACGGCAATGCCACATTTGTTCAAGTGTTATGGTGAAAAAAGGATCTTCTTCAACATAAATCACAGCATTTTTTCCGCTTAAAAGGTGTCCACAAAACATCAATTTGAAAAATACGTCGGGATATTCATCCAGTTTGAGATGATGTTCCTGATCAAAAAACGCGGTGCCGATTTGAAAAACACAGAGTTTGTCTTTTTCAATTTCAATGGTTTTTGCCTTTTCGGATGGAAGTTGAATTTGGAAGGGCATACAAGCCTGGATCAGCATACTCCACTCTGCTTTACGATCCAAAAAAGTCGGAGTATCTTCTGCTGAACGGAAATAGATGGAATTCTCGTCCTGTTTCTTTTTGGTAACAAAACCCCAGCGTTCAGTGGCCTTGTATTCTTGTCCGCGCTGTATTAGTAATTCCAGCGTAAAATTGTGGCTCGCGGCAATTACCTGTAAATCATTAATGTGAAGTTGTCGGAAATATTTTGCAAATTCATCCCGATAATCTTCAACTCTGGAACGAAAATACGGTGAAGAACATTCCGGAACGGGGCATAAACTTGCGGACAATTTTTCCAATGGATCCGCATAAGTGACACAGAGTTGTTCATAGGCCGAAATGCTTTCTACAGAATTTTCTTGAACGACTGACTCTGGAGCGATTTCGGGCTCAGTTTGGGTTTCCTCCACGGGATGCGTCTGTGACACGGCATTTGTCTGTTCAGCAGACTTGCTTTTTGATCCGCCGTTTTCCTGAAAAACTTCTTTTGCATTGGACTCACTTGAAGCTTCCGGAACGGTTTCCTGGACAGAACTTTGGGAAATCTGCTCCTTTACCAATTTTTCAATTACACGGAAATCAAGCTTTTCCGCCAATTGATCAAGAGTAAGCTTCTCAAAGTTTTCAAACTGAGAAGCAAGTTCTACCAAACGACTTTGCTGAGATTTATAATTATTAGGATTTGTTCTAAAGCGTTTGAGCTGATTCAAAAAATAGCGATTTTTGAGCATAAGATATGCCCTGTAATTAGCAGAAAATAAGGTTCGCAGACGTTCAGTAAAAAAATTATTTCGGAGAGCCTCCGGGGCACCGGAAACCACAACCATTTTTTCTGCCAGAATATCTTCTTCATACAGATCTTCCCGACTACATTTGAGAACACGGCTCAATGCTTCTTCCAAACTAATTTTATAGTCAGCCAAAGCAACTGATTCTTGTGAGTTGCTTGTAAACCTTTCCAACTGCTGAATGACCATTAAGGAGCGATAACTTTTTTCTATTCCAGGCAGAACAACTTTTAAGCCTTTGCTTGCATCATAGTTGGCAACTAAACGCATTACGGAACGTAAGTCATAAAGTTGCAGGGAATGCATGAAGGCTTGTTGTTCAACTGTCAGCGGGGAGTCTGGAATGTATGAAGCTGATCCTGCAAAAAAATGGTGAATTGTAGTGGACAATCTCGATCCAAACTGTTGCAGAATTGCAGGTGCATCTGCTTCCAATCCACGTTTTAGCATTTCTGCTTCAATAGACTCAATGTGTTTTTTCCACTTGGATTGAATCACTTTGGAGAGTTTGGAACTAATCGGATTGGAATTAAACAGTTTCAGAAGTTATGGATCAAATAAAAGATAATGGGAATTAAAATCTTTTATTTTAACATTTCCGCAATGTCCAGATGGCCTTGTTGTTCTGCAATAATAAGGGCAGTTCGTTCCAGCAAATCTAGTAATGAAAGCTTGGCTTTTGCGTCAATCAGCAATCTTACTGTATCAGTACGCCCTTCAGAAGCGGATTCCATCAGTGCCGTACTTCCGCTCTTACTTTGCCAATTTATATTGGCGCCATGTTCAATCAATAAGCGCGCGATTTCAGTCCTGCCTTCATTTCCTGCAAGCATCAGGGAGCTAATCCCTTCCACGTCAGCAGCATTCACATCGGCTTTCCAGTCAACTAAAAGGCTAACCACACGTTCTCGTCCTTCAAGTGTCGCAAGCATCAGGGCAGTCATTTTTTGATTGTCGGCAATGTTGACTTTTGCACCTGATTCCAACAAACGTTTTACAACACCGTAACGTCCAAAAGAACTGGCTTCCATCAGAGCGGTACGTCCCACATCGTCAGTTTTATTTACTTGTACGCCATCCGCAAGCATTTGATTGACGACACTCAATCGACCTTCAATGGCGGCGCTGATCAACTCATAAAACGGTTCCGAGACATTCATTTCCGTAGAATCAGCTTGAAAATCAACTTCTTCCCGGCTGCTGCCATATAAGTTTTCCGGAGTCACCAAATTGTTTTGAACCTGAACGGTTTCCGAATTCGCGCCACGGGAGGTGAGGTAATTCACGACTTCCAAATAGCCGTTGCTGGCAGCGGCTAAAAGTGCGGTGAAACCTTCTTCATTGATGGCATTTATATCTGCGCCGGCGTCAAGAAGTATGCGCACGATTCCCAAATATCCTTCAAATGACGCAACAATCAGGGCGGTTTCTCCATAATTTGTTTTAACACTTACAGCTGAATTATACTCAAGCAAGAGGCGCACAGCAGACATTTGTCCTTCAAGCGCGGCAAAGATAAGCGGCGTCGATCCATCTTCCATGGTGCTTGTCACACTCGCACCATTTTCAAGCAAAAGCTTTGTCATTTCTGTATCACCGTAGCGTATTGACAAAGTCAATGGATTCAGATCCAAACCATCTTTGCTCTCAAGATCAGGTTCATTTGCCAGTAAGACCAGAGTGGTTGCCTGATTTCCAAAGATCACAGCTTGCATCAAGGCATTTCTTCCGGAAACATCTTTTCCTTTCAAATCTGCTCCGGACTCTATAATTGCCCTCATTTGTGCGGCATTACCTTCTCTGGCAACTCGAAACAAATCTACTTCATCACCGGCAAACACTACTGTGCCTGCTAAAAAAAGCAATGGATACAGGTAAAGGAAAAAACGCATTTTAGCTATTTGGTTCTTTTTGATATTTGTTTGCGGTTATTAAATCTTTTTCATGATAAAGCTGATTTACTCGCTAAGGCCGCGCCAAGACCGGAATAGCGCGAAACTTTGTGCAATGCAGCGGATTCCAAAACCTCTTGCTCTCCAAGTATCAGCACAGATTTTTTTGCTCTTGTCAGTGCGGTATAGAGCATTTCGCGGTTCATCAATTCCCGTAACCTTGGTGATTGCGTTCCGTCTTTTCCATGATCTAGACTTAAAGCAGGCAAGATCAACGCCAGATGATCATATTCTGAACCCTGGCTTTTATGAACCGTCATCGCATATGCGGGTTGCAGATGATGAAGTTCATACTCATAAAAAGTTTTTAGTTCTCCGTCAACCGGAAAAACTGCTTTCAACTCCACGTTTCCTGTATCAGGATTTAGAAATTTCAAAAAAATTCCCTGATCTCCGTTGAACAACCGCAAGCGATAATTATTTTCCGTAACCATAACAGGTTCGCCGGGATAGTGCTTTGAAAATAAAGCTTTTGCTCCATTTTCCGCAAGCCAACATTGACGGATTTTTTGATTAACGGCGACTGCTCCGGTTGACAAAACTTGAGTTGCAGTTAAAACACGAAATTGCTTTAAATGATTAAACAAATAATCCAGTTTAGCAGCGCATGTTTCCGGTGCATCAGCAGGAAATTCATCTTGGGTTTCCAGTCGAAATTTTTCATCGCGCAAAAATTTTTCAACCCACCATCTTGCAAAATCCTTGAGTTGATCCTGAGTATTTGCCTGTTCCAGAAAGAGAACCTTTTCCTGCCCAACTTCTTTAAGACTCTTCCGTTTCTGAATAATTTCGTGATTTGGAGATTTTACTTCAAAGAGCAATTCCGGTCGAGGATCATCCTCCATTCCTTTAACCGTTTCCGCGACTCCAAGAATATTTCGTCCTGATGAATCTCCGATTTCCTGTCTATAACTTCGAACCAATCTTATTACAGCTACCGGATTTTCCAAAACATTTTCATGTTGCTTTGCGCACAAATCCGCAGTCAATTCCAGCAACACTGCCCCATTTCCGACTGACGGCAATTGATGTGCATCACCCAGTAGAATGATCCGTGGGACGGGCGATTGGTGCGGTAACTCGGAATTTGCACCCCTCAGTAATGAGGTCATCAACTCCTGATCAATCATCGACCCTTCATCTATTATCAGCAAGTCATGTTCCAAAGGCTCAAGTTCGTGATGTTTAAAACTATGCGTATGCGGACGATAACCCAGAAGACGATGCAGAGTTTTTGCTTCTGCGGCGATACCGAGCAATTCCTGATCAAGTGTCAGTTGCTTCAAGTTCTCAAGCGAGCCTAAACTATTGAGCACCGCTTCTGACATCCGTTTTGCCGCTCTTCCTGTAGGAGCAGCCAATGCGGGACGCTCTGCCAAACCAAGCCGTTTAAGCACCCTGAGCAGAGTGACGGCAACCGAAGTTTTACCTGTTCCCGGTCCGCCGGTGATTATTAGAAAAGGCGAAGATATTGCCGACAACACCGCCTCTTTTTGTTCTGCTGCCAGTTTAAGATCTTTTCCGCCGAAACGTACCGGATTTTCTACAAGCACAGTTTCGAGAACTTTTTCCACCAGAGAACTTTCCGGAACATCCAGTTTCATTTTTATTCGTTTCCGCAGCAACGAAAGTAAACGGGATTCACTATGCCAATTTTTACTAAAATAAAGTAGCGAATTATTTACTGTGAAAATTGAATTTTCCGCAGGAGCAGAATCGGAATCCGTTTCAGTTCCGAAACTTGTCAACAGCCATTTTTGCCAATCCTGCGGTGAAAGATCATTTGTGGAAAAACCGGAATTTTGCAGAATAGTTTTAATTTCAGTCTGTATTACATTCCACGGAAGACAAGTGCTTCCGGAAATAACTGCTTTGCGCATCAAGAGTAAACCGGATAATAAAACGTGAAAACGCTTGTTTTCCCCCGGACTTTCCTTGCAGATATCCGGCTCAGTCCAGTTCAAAAAATCCAGCGCCTGGAAAAAATATTCACTGCCAAGCTGAATTTCCGCAAATTGCTGTTTCATTCTCAGGAGATTTTCGCAAATGGGAAATTCCGCAATTTGTTTTTTTAGGGAAGCGTCTGATAATTCCTGCGCAAAGCAGAAACGGGCTGTTCCTGCACTTGTCCAACCTGCAGAAATTATCGGGGAAAGTGGCGGTTCAGAAATTGCTGTCGAACTGGACATTTTAGCTCTTACAAGTTAAACTCAAATGTTGAAAATGGAGTCAAAAGTGCGGAACCTTAACTGTTCGCATATTTTCAAACTCCGCTTTTATTGGAATTAATTTCTTTTTACAGACACAATTATTTTCTTAAATAATGAAAAGCTCCTCACCAAATCATGCCACGAGTTGGTCTGAAGTCAAGCGTCCAATTGTTTGTCTAGCGCCAATGGATGGAGTTACAAATTCGGCTTACCGTCAAATTGTACGAAGTTTAAGCAAAGATGTCATTCTTTTCAGTGAGTTTACCAGTGTTGATGGACTGGTACGCAGTGAGCATGTTCGTTTGCGATTGGATTATGAACCGTGCGAGCATCCGTTTTTCATGCAGCTTTTTGGAAATTCTCCTGAAATTTTCGCCGAAGCATCCCGGATGGTTGAGGAACGCGGAATTTGGGGAGTTGATATTAACATGGGTTGTCCCGCAAAAAAAATCGTCCATTCTCAGCATGGCAGCGCATTGATGCAAAATCCTGATGCGGCCTGCAGGATTGTGGAAGAGATCCGAAAAGCATGTTCTCTGGAAGTTTCCGTCAAAACAAGATTGGGCTGGAAAGACGAAAAGAATTTGATTACTTTTGCCAAAGCCCTCGAATCGGCTGGTGCATCCATGCTCACTATACATGGACGAACCTACAATCAAGCTTTCAAAGGTGAATCTGATTGGGCGCCGATTTACGCATTGAAACGTCACCTTTCAATTCCTGTCATCGGGAATGGAGATATCCGGGATTATAACCATGGTTTGGAAAATCTGGGTAATCTTGACGGATTTATGATTGGACGCGCCGCAATCGGTAATCCCTGGTGTTTTCAGGATCGGCGGAAATATCCTGAACCCACACATCATGAGCGTATCGAACTGGCGCTGGAACATTTTAATTTGTACAGGCGTTTCAAACGTGAATTAGTGGCCGTAAGAGAATTTCGGAAGTATCTGGGCAATTATGTAAGTGGCTTCAGAAACGCAAAAGAATGGCGCAACCGTTTGATGCAGTGTAACGATGAAGCAACTTTTGTGGAATGTATGCAGCAAATAAAGGAGCTTGAACCACCTCTTGCTTTGGCAGGATAAATCCGGAAACACTGCTGCTAAAAGAATCACAGACGAACGCTATTCTTTTGTTCACTCTTCCCTCTTTCGCTAACACACTTGTTTGTCATTCCCAAGAAGCTTGTCCTCGGCTTGATCGAGGAGCGGGAATCCATTTTTGCAGTTACTTACAAGTTTCTGGATTCCAGCTTTTGCGGGAATGACAACTTGTTAAGACTGTTGCTTTGTTTAATTTAGAATTGACTTCCATCACTATTCAACGCACCATGGAAGTGTTCGCTTGTCTCATTTTCCTCCAGACAAACGGCTCCGAAAAATGCACCCGTAGCTCAGCTGGATAGAGCATCAGTTTGCGGTACTGAGGGTCGCAGGTTCGACTCCTGCCGGATGCGCCAGTAATACCAATGGTTTACAGAATATTGATTTTATAATATTCTCATAATTGTGCCACTTTTGTGCTATTTTTTGTTGTGACTTTTCTAACTTTCCTTTAAGTTTAAGCAAATACAACTATTCA
>JAESQU010000146.1 GCA_016764995.1 SAR324 cluster bacterium
ACACGTCCGGAAACAGTTGCCTCGTGATCCGGAAATCAGTCAAGCCGCTTACGAGCGTTCCTTGCAGGCACGTGCTTATGACATCATCCGGGGATTGTTACCTTCCGCAACTCTGACAAATATGGGTGTTTTTGGCAACGGGCGTTTTTTTGAAACTCTGATAACAAAATTGAGGACAGAACCGATCAAGGAACTGAATGAAATTGGACAATTTAGCTATGAAGAGTTAACAAAAGTGATTCCTTCTTTTGTCCGGCGCGCGGATGCGGAACACCGATATTTTCAAGATTTTCGGAATTTCGGACAGGCTCAACAAGAACTCGTTCGTAATTTTGCTGAGACCCACCTGGGACAGTTGAAAGCAAACACTACGGAATCGGTGCGTTTGATCGATTTTGATCCGGAAGCGGAAACTAAACTTCTGGCTGCCTTGCTGTACTCACATTCCGGATTGCCTTTGCAGCAAATACGGGAGAGCGTGAGTGCCATGCCGGATACAGAAAAAATTAAACTGATTGAACAGACTATTGATTTACGGGACCACAGGCGTCACAAACCGGAACGTGGATTGGAAATGGTATTTTACACTTTTGATATTTTAGGTGATTATGGCATGTACCGCGATTTACAACGGCACCGGATGCTCACCCAGGAGCGTCAACCGCTGACGACCCGTTACGGCTATGATACTCCGGATGAAATCGAAGATGCCGGTTTAGGCGTTGAATATCACGAAACAATGTCACGTTCCGCTGATGCATTTGAAACGATCGCAAAAGATTTTCCGCATGAAGCACAATATGTGGTGCCAATGAGTTACAATATTCGCTGGTATGTAAATATAAATTTACGGGCTTTGATTTGGCTGACAGAAATTCGCAGCACTCCACAAGGTCATACCGGATATCGTCGGATTGCTCAGGAAATGTTCAGGAAAGTAGAAGCGGCTCAACCTTTACTGGCGAAGTATATGAAATTTGTTGATTTGAATGAATATTCCCTCGGTCGTTTGGGTGCGGAACAACGTCAGGAAGATAAACAGGTTTGACTAAATTTTACACGTTTACGGTTTGTAGTTTGCTCTTCTCTGTCTGGAAGTGTAAAGTACAAAACCATAAATAATAACGGTCAAATAAATTTAACAGGAGACTAATAATGCCAGATAATTTAAAGATAATTGACCATCCACTGGTGCAGCATAAACTTTCGTTGATGCGTAAAAAAGATACCTCGACTCAAAGTTTTCGTACTTTGATTCGTGAAGTTGGCACCTTGCTCGCGTATGAAGTTACGAAAGATTTACCGCTCATTTACCGGGAAATTGAAACTCCGCTAATGAAAATGAATGCTCCTTTTCTGGAAGGTAAAAAACTCTGTCTGGTTTCAATTTTAAGAGCAGGCAATGGCTTGTTGGATGGTTTTATGGAACTTCTGCCCTCTGCGAGAGTTGGTCATATTGGGCTGTACCGTGATCCTAAAACTCTGGTTGCGGTTGAATATTACATGAAACTACCGAATTTAATCGATCAACGTCTGGTTTTGGCACTGGACCCAATGCTGGCCACCGGACATTCTTCTTCCGCGGCGGTAACTCGTTTAAAGGAAAATGGCGCAGAAAATATTCGCTTTGTCTGTTTGCTTTCCGCCCCGGAAGGTATTGAATTTTTTAGTAAAACTCATCCGGATGTGCCTATTTACACTGCGGCAGTTGATGAAAAACTAAATGACCATGCATACATTTTACCGGGTTTGGGAGATGCAGGAGATCGTATTTTTGGCACAAAATAAAAAAATGGAAGTTACATCAAATAAAACCTTTCAAGTCAGTGCAGACATTGATTCTGTTTGGACGGTCCTGAATGAAGCGGAAAAAGTCGTGGTTTGCGTTCCGGGTGCTCAACTTACAGAGACGATTGACGAAGACCATTTCAAAGGCAAAGTCACCATTAAAATCGGCCCCGTGACTGCGAAATTTAACGGCAAAGTCGAATTCACTCTGCGGGACGGTGCTAATTACGAAATGGCGATGGAGGGTAAAGGTGCTGATATCAGCGGAAAAGGCGGTGCAACCATGAAAATGTCGCTCAGTCTCAAAGCACTTGAAACAAATACTGAAGTTACGTGTAAAATGACTGTCTCCATCACTGGCCGTATTGCTCAGTTCGGCGCCCGTATGATTGAAGCTGTGAATAATAAACTCTTTGATCAATTCATTCAAAACTTTTCCAACTTGCTGGCACATGAAAATGGAGAAACAGACTCTGAATTTATTTCAACCGAAGCAGAACCGGTTAAAGCCGCATCACTTGTTGGTTCGGTTATTATGTCTGAGCTAAAAAAGAAATTCGGCAAAAAAGTAGAGCTGAAATGAAAAACTGCCGGCGCATTTTTAGTACTTGTTTCCAATGATTTCCGCCGTCATTTTGGCTGCCGGAGAGTCAAGGAGAATGGGAGTGCAAAACAAACTTCTGCTGCCAATCGGCGGAGAAGTCTTGATCCGGAAATTTGTGAAATCGGTCTGTGCCTCAGAAGTTGATGAAGTGTTGGTTGTTGTCGGTCACGAAGCAGAAAAGATCAAAACAGTTTTGCGGGAACAACTGGTGCGTTTTGTGGATAATCCCGGCTATGTGGAAGGTATGACCACCTCCATTCAGTCCGGAGTAAAAGCCGCGTCTCCGGAAAGCACTGGATTGATGATTTGCCTCGCGGATCTGCCATTCACCGAAACTGCCGAATTCAACCGTTTAATTCATGCTTTTTCTGATTTTTGCGTCACAGAAAGTTCACCGATAATTGTTCCCGTGTTTCAAGGTCAACGCGGCAATCCGGTTTTATTTTCCAGTCAATTCAGGAAAATTATTTTGGCGCACGAAGGAGAGGGTTGCCGTGGAATTGTTCGGAAATATCCGCAGTGTGTCCGGGAAGTAATCATGGGAAATGACAACATTTTACGTGATCTTGATACTCCTGAAGATTATAAATTTGTCACGAAAATAAAAAATTCCTAAAAAATGTCTAACGAATTCTTTGAAAAATTAGCAGAATTGAATGCGGCGGAAGTTCCGTTTGCAGTGGCGACCGTGATCAAAATAAGCGGATCGGTTTCGGCCAAAACCGGAGCAAAATCAATCATAGATTCCAAAGGCGTAACCTTGTACGGTTGGGTTGGTGGCGGCTGCGCAGAGGAAGCCGTGCGGGAAGCGGCGCTGGAAAGTTTGCGTGACGGACAAACCAGAATTGTACCGCTTGATCTTGATGATGAAATTTTGGGTATTGGTATGCCTTGCGGTGGTACGATGGAAGTTTATGTGGAACCATATAAACCACGTCCGGAATTAATGATTATCGGCCACGGACGCATCGCCGAAGTTTTGGCGCAACTGGCTCACACTGTTCATTTTTCCATCACTGTCAACGATTCCGGAGCCTCACGTGAAGCTTTCCCGATGGCGGAGCACTTGATCACGTCGGATTTGGATTTCAGCAAAATGCAGGTTGGACCGCAAACTTATGTGGTTGTGGTGACGCAACACAAAGGCGATCAGCATTCCATCAAAAAGGCGTTGGAAGGCGACGGGCCTTACATCGGTTTGGTGGCCAGCACAAAACGGGCGAAACTGGTGTTTGAATATTTGCTTGATGAAGGTGTGTCTCCGGAAGATTTGAAACGAGTGCATTCCCCGGCTGGTTTGGATTTTGCCGGAACAACTCCGGAAGAAATTGCATTGAGTATTGTTGGTGAAATGGTGGCAATCCGCCGCGGCGGTTCCGGAAAGTCGATGATGAAATTGAAACAAGTTTTTCCTTGAAATCCGATATTTCCCACAGACAATCCGGAAAAATTGATAGAATGAACTGTTAAAAACCGCGCAAATCTGTGGCTTCTTTCAGCCCTAAAAAATGCAAAACTTTCCGTTGACAGTAAAAGCGCGTGAGGATTTTCCGCTTCTCAAAAGGAAAATTCACGGCCATCCCCTGGCGTATCTTGACAATGCGGCCACCACGCAAAAACCAAACTGTGTGATTGACGCACTGGTACGGTTCTACGAAAATCACAACAGCAATGTAAGCAGAGGCGTTTACACGCTTGCCGAAGAAGCAACAGAAATTTACGAAGAGGGCCGCGAAAGTGTCGCTAAATTTATTGGCGCAAACGATTCCGGAAAAATTATTTTCACCCGCGGAACCACCGAGTCAATCAATCTCGTTGCTGCCGCCTGGGCGCAACCAAAATTGAAAACGGACGAGCGGATTTTAGTGACCGAAATGGAACACCATTCCAATTTGGTGCCGTGGCAAATGGTGGCGCAAAAAGCGGGAGCGGAACTGGTTTATTGGCCGATTACTCCTGAAACCGGAAGTTCGGATGGCGGTCGTTTAGATTTGCAAAAGTTGGATGAGTTGCTTGCGGATTCAGTTAAACGCAAACGCAGCTTTCGACTGCTGGCAGTCAGTGCGGTTTCAAATGTTTTGGGAACGGTCAACCCCATTGCGGAAATAATCGAATTGGCGCACGCTCGTGGCGTTCCGGTTTTGGTGGATGCGGCACAGGCAGTGGCGAGGATGCCGATTGATGTTTCCGGATGGGACTGTGATTTTCTCGCATTTTCCGGACACAAAATTTACGGCCCCACCGGAATTGGTGTGCTTTACGCAAAAAATGAGCGACTCGAAGAAATGCTCCCGTTTCAAGGCGGCGGCGGAATGATTCGTCAAGTTGGGCGTCAAACTTCTACATGGGCGGATGCTCCCCAAAAATTTGAAGCGGGAACACCTCCTGTTGCGGAAGTTTCCGGATTGGCGGCAGCAATCAAATATCTTCGGAATTTCGGTATGCAGGAAATTCAGCGGCATGAATATGAACTTACAACGCATGCTCTAAAAAGATTTGCTGAGTTTGAGGACTTGGAGCTTTACGGTCCTCCGGAAACGATCGAGAGATGCGGCGTTGTGAGTTTTAATCTGCGTAATGTTCATCCACACGACGTGGCGCAAGTTCTTGACGAAAGCGGTATTGCGGTACGTGCCGGACATCACTGTACTCAGGTGTTACACAAACGTTTCGGAATTGCGGCAAGCGTCCGCATGAGCTTCGGACTTTATAACGAAATACCCGAAATCGACCGTTTGTTTTCCGCACTGGATCAAGCCAGAGAAATTTTTTTGAAATGACATGAACACACCTACAATTTATCGTGATTTGTTGCTGGAACATGCACGGCACCCAAAAAATTCGGGACGTTTGGAAAGTCCGGACTTACAGGCTTCTGCGTTTAATCCGCTTTGCGGAGATGAATTGGAGTTGACTTTGAGCTTGAGTGCAGGCACCATTCAAGACTGCAAAACTCAAGTGCGTGGATGTTCCATTTGCCAGGCTTCTGCTTCAATGATGAGCGAAATGATTTTAGCAAAAACTTTAAAAGATGCCGCCAAAACTAGTCAGATTTTTACAGAAAGTCTCAGCAAAGAAGCAGAAGAAATTCCTGAATCACTGGAACTATTACGACCTTTGATTGCTTTGAAAACGCACCGCAGCAGAATTAAATGCATGAAGCTCGCGTGGGATGCACTCGAAGATTGCGCGCGGCAAAACGAAACTTGAAATCAGTCACAAGAATGTATAAAAAAGATATCGAAAAAATTCGGCAAATGCTGGAGGAACAAAATTACGTGGCAGATTCTGCAGTCGTCATGTCGGTCTATTTGGCGAAAACACTCCAAAAACCTTTATTGGTTGAAGGTCCGGCTGGAGTCGGGAAAACAGAAATTGCCAAAGTCATGGCAAAAGCGCTTGATACAGATTTAATTCGACTTCAATGTTATGAAGGACTTGACGCAAATATGGCGCTCTACGAGTGGAATTATCAACGACAGTTACTGCACATCAAACTTGAAGAAGGCGGCAAGAAATCTCTGGCAGAACGGGAGTCTACAATTTTCAGCGAAGATTTTTTACTGAAGCGTCCTTTGCTGCAGGCGATCACACATCACAAACCGCCGGTTTTATTGATTGATGAACTGGATCGTTCTGACGAGGAATTTGAAAGTTTTTTGCTCGAAATACTTTCGGAATGGCAAATCACAATTCCGGAAATCGGCAGCATAAAAGCTAAAGAAAAACCCTATGTAATTTTAACCAGCAATCGTACTCGCGAATTATCGGATGCAATACGCCGCCGCTGTTTTTACTTGTGGATGGATTATCCGGAATATGAAAAAGAATTGGCGATTGTACGCAGCAAAGTTCCGGGTTGTGATATTCGACTGGCAAAACAAATCTGTGTATTTATGGAATTGATCCGCAAACAAAAGCTGGAAAAAATTCCTGGAGTTGCGGAAACTTTGGATTGGGCGAGGTCTCTGGTAACGCTGCATCAGGATCACCTTGATCCAGAAATGGTGGAAGCTACGCTCGGAATTGTCTTCAAAGACCGTCTGGATGTGGAACATGTAAAAGGGGCTTTGAGCGACTTATTAGAAAAAGTAGGTGTAAAAATTAAAGAGCTTCCCTTAGAATAAATCTGGGTTATGCATCAGCTTTTGCTGTTCATTTTAGAGAAAATATTATTGAGATGCTAAATGCCAAGTGACAAAAACAGAATTTATTTATTGGCCATGGCTGCACTTGTTGGTGCGGTAACGCTTTATTTTAATTCCAAAAAGGATGCGGATTTTCCTGCGCCGTCAACTTCAAATCAAGAGGAAATTGTGACAGATACAGCTTCAACTGATACCATCACCACTGCAAGCGGATTGCAGTATCGAGTATTGACAGAGGGTTCCGGAACAGAAAGTCCTGGTCCGAGCAGTGTTGTCACAGTACATTATAGTGGAAAACTTACGGATGGAGTTGAATTTGACAGTTCCTACAAACGGAACCAACCGGCGTCTTTTCCGGTAAATGGTGTTATTCGGGGATGGACAGAAGCCCTGCAGTTAATGCATGTGGGTGATAAGTGGGAATTGACAATTCCGCCTGATTTGGGTTATGGCAGTCGAGGAGCAGGTAATACAATCCCACCGGATGCAACTTTGATATTTGAGGTGAAACTACTTGAAATTAAATAATATTTTAATAGCTGAAAGTGTTCGTTGAATTCTGGATTTTGAACTTATTTTCCTCTTTCAAATTTTATTTTTGTAACTCTTTGAGAGTATCAATTATTTCCTGAAAAAGATGCAGTACCATATCCGAACTCAAAGGACCTTGGTTAAGCGAGGTTAAGCGGTCAAGCAACTCTATTTCCCGCTGGGGCACCACCACTTCTGAGTGCTCTTTTTGTTTTATTGCTCCAATCTTCATCACGCATTTTGCACGTTCATTCAGCAATGCCAGTATTTCTGCATCCAATTCGTCGATGCGCGCCCTCAATTTATCCAAAGTTTCTCCATGAATTATGTTGCACAAACTTGGGTTACAATCAAATAATATTGAATTTTGAAAACAACTTCAAAAAAGTGTTCGTAGTTATAACTAACAAAAACTTCAAAAAACGCAATAGCTACGGGCAAACCAGTCTATTGTTAAGAAAAAATCTTGTATTTAGTGCACTAAAGACATAGAGTACGAAGATTGACTTTTTTGAATTAAGGACTTTTTTTATTTAGAATTTATGATGCGAGCCAAATTGATTGCGGCAAACTGGAAAATGAATGGCTCGTTTGCATTGATTGACGAGATGCTCAAAGTACTAAGTCCGTTGTTAGAGGAAACAGTATGTGAAGTAGTGGTTTGTCCTCCAGATGTTTTGCTTTCGTCAATGATAAATTCATTTGAAGGAAAACGAATCGCGGTTGGTGCCCAAAATGTTCACTCTGAAACATCAGGGGCCTTTACTGGCGAAACATCCGCGCCGTTACTTCAGGAATGCGGAGTTCAGTGGTGTATAGTTGGACATTCAGAGCGCAGGATGTTGTTTGGTGAAACTGACGAATTCATTCGCAGCAAAACAGAAACTCTGCTCAAACACGGTATCCGTCCTATTCTCTGCATTGGAGAAACGCTGGAGCAACGCGAATCAGGAAATCATGAAGAAGTAGTGGTTTCACAGCTAGGCAAGGGCTTGTCAGGCTTAGCCGCAGAAGATCAACTCCGCTGTGTAGTTGCCTACGAACCGATTTGGGCAATTGGAACAGGTAAAACCGCTTCTCCGGAACAAGCCAATTCCATGCACAAGATTATCCGGAAAGAGCTGGAATCACTGGCCAGTCCGGAAGTTGCGGATAAAATGCAAATTCTTTACGGAGGAAGTGTAAATGCAGAAAATGCGGATACATTACTTTCTCAAGCTGAAATTGACGGTGCTCTTGTTGGTGGTGCAAGTCTTAAAACGGATGCTTTCCCACAAATAGTGGCTGCGGGCAGTTAATTAAAATTTTCTTTTGATCAGTTTTTATGTTTGAATTAATTCTAGTTATTCACATTATTGCTTGTATTTCGATCATCTTTTTTGTCCTTCTTCAATCAGGACGCGGCGCCGAACTTGGTGCGGCTTTCGGTAGTGTCGGTCAAGCAAACTCGGTACGTGGAAGCATGACAGGTGTGGGAAAAATTACAACCGGAGTGGCGATTGTTTTCATGTTGACCTCTCTCACACTGGCCTATCTTTCTTCAGATACAGCCCGCGATTCGGTAGTCCGGGATTTTAAGCCTTCCGCGACAACAATTCCTGTTTCAGAACCATTGCTCATTCCGGAAGAAGAAGCACAAACAGATGAAACACCAGAGATTCCTGTTACTGAATTAGAACAGAAAGTTGCGCCGCCGATAGATTCTTCGTCCGGTAACTAAGGCTGCGGGTTTACATTACTTTCTTCCTGATACGGCCCTGTGCAGTGCGAGTTCATTTTGCTCTGCATTTTCCGGCCTCTTGTTTTTACACTCCTCGAGTTTTTTCCTGCGGGACCAACTGTTACCGATTGTTTTAAAGTGAAAACTAAACGTATTGTCATAAAAATAGGTACAAATGTTCTGCATCAATCGAACGGCAAACTGGATTATAAATTGATCACAGAACTTGCTGCGCAGATTACAATTATTCGCGGTAAAGGGAATGAGGTTCTAGTGGTAAGTTCTGGGTCAGTGGGCGCCGGGAGGGAATTGTGTACAGTTGACGAGTCCAAAAACACCCTGGCTTCACATCAAATATTGGCCTCAGTCGGACAAGCCAGATTGATTCAAATATATGCGGATGCATTTCGGGAACATCAAACCACAGTGGCCCAAATTTTGTTAACTCGTGGTGATTTTGGTCGACGCAAGTCATACTTGAATATTCGGAATACTCTTGAAAATCTGCTAAAATATAAGATTGTTCCCATTGTGAATGAAAACGATGTTGTTGCCACAGAGGAATTGGATCTCAACTTTGGCGATAATGATTTGCTTGCCGTTTATTTGGCAACACTGATTGGCGCGGATCAACTTTTTTTCCTTACAGTAGCACCCGGTTTGCTCAAAGAAGAAACAACTGCGGAAGGAAAGCGCTCTGTTGTTGTAGAAAAAGTGGAGGAACTAACAGACGAAATTATAAAACACTGTCTGCCTTTTACTTCAGCTGGCGGTAAAGGTGGAATGGAAAGTAAAGTCCGCTCGGCCGGAATGGCTATGTCATTTGGAATCGACACATACATTATTGATGGAAAATCTCCAGCGGGCGTGAGTGACATCATGGAAGGTTATTCCCGTGGGACACATTTTGTGGCACATGGACGGAAAATTCGCAGTTATCAAAAATGGCTTGCGGCAGGTGCGCTGAACAAAGGAACTTTGGTTATTGACGCGGGTGCAGAACAAGCGCTGTTGAAAAATAAAAAAAGTTTGTTGGCAAAAGGAATTACTCGTGTAGAAGGTCAATTTGAAATTAAAGACCTTGTTGAAATTTGCAACGCAGAAGGAGTTCGTCTTGGAGTGGGAAGGGCAGATTGCACTGCAAAAGAATTGCGGCAACAATTAAAAGAGTATAAACTGACAAAGACTTCTGGGAAAGGACTTCTCAGTAAACCAGTTATTCATCGAAATCATCTTTTTTTGGAGTAAGTTATGACAGTTAGCCAACCTGCGATAAATGCCAGCAACAGCATTATCGTCAGACTTAAAATAGACAATGAAATAGGAATGTTAGCCAGCGTAACTCAAACCATTTCTGAGTTGCATGGAATTGTTGGCGCAATTGATCTCGTAAAGCCGGAAGCCGGTGTTTTAGTGCGTGACATTAGCATTTTTATTCGTGATCAGGAGCATAGTGAAGAGATAGTTTCTGCCATCAAAAACCTGCAGGGAGTTGAATTTATCAACTTTTTGGATCGTACATTTTTGGCTCATTTAGGCGGGAAAATTAGTATCCGGAATCGAATTCCGGTAAAAACGCGCGATGATCTTTCAATGGCCTATACTCCGGGAGTCGCCAGGGTTTGTATGGATATTTTTAAAGATCCGGAGGATGCTTATAAATTGACTATCAAGGGCAATACTATCGCAGTCGTCACAGATGGAACGGCAGTTTTGGGTCTGGGAGATATCGGTCCCAAAGCGGCAATGCCCGTGATGGAAGGAAAAGCCATGCTTTTTAAGGAATTTGCAGATATTGACGCATGGCCGATTTGTCTCGATACCAAAGATACAGAAGAAATTATCCGTACAGTGAAAGCAATTGCTCCGGGTTTTGGCGGAATAAATCTGGAAGACATTTCTGCACCGCGCTGCTTTGAAATTGAACGGCGCCTACGGGAGGAACTGGATATTCCGGTATTTCATGACGATCAACATGGTACTGCTGTTGTTTCAACTGCTGCCTTGATAAATGCACTTAAGTTTGTTAATAAAAAAGTTGAAGACATCAAGGTTGTTGTCTCCGGTGCAGGTGCAGCAGGAACTGCTTGTTCCAAAATGATTCTGCAGCTAGGTGTAAAAAACCTGATTGGCTGTGACAGCAAAGGCGCGATTCATGCCAAACGAAGCGATCTTAATCCAAGTAAACAATGGTTTGTTGAAAATACTAATCCGAATAATGAGAGTGGAAAACTCAAAGATGTAATTGCAGGAGCAGATGTCTTTTTAGGGGTTTCCGCTCCTAATGTGATTAATGGGGATGATGTTAAACGTATGGCAAAAGACCCAATTGTTTTTGCCATGTCAAATCCTGATCCTGAAATAAGTCCTGATGAGGCTCGTCCACTGGTGGCAGTAATGGCTACAGGACGCAGCGATTATCCAAACCAAATTAATAATGTCCTCTGTTTTCCAGGAATTTTCCGGGGTGCGTTGGATTGTCTGGCCAGCACAATTAATGAAGAAATGAAATTGGCCACCGCTCACGCAATTGCCGGGACTGTGAAAGAATCACACCTTTGCGCAGACTATATAATACCAAGTGTTTTTGACTCATCGGTTGCACCAAAAATTGCCAAAGCTGTACAGGAAGCGGCAATAAAAACCGGAGTCGCGCGTCGGATAAAAAGCTGATAGCGGAGTTGTATCTCATTTTTTGAGAATCTAATTTATATCATATAAAATTATTATCAGGAGGAAAAATGGGAATAGCTGACTTTGGCACCATCTCACTCATGGCAGCTCTCGCGGTTTGCGTTTACGGTACGGTGGCTCCGCATTTGGGAGTAATAAACAATAACTGGAATTTAATCCGTTCTGCACAAAACGCAAGTATCCTTTCCTTTATTTTAATTGCCATTGCTTCCGGAGTCCTCTTTCAGGCATTGATTGTCAGCGATTTCAGCCTGCGTTATGTCTGGGAGCATTCCAGCACAGATATGCCGTTGTTTTACAAAGTGTCCTCATTTTGGGGTGGCCTGGAAGGTTCGCTGTTATTATGGATATTGGTGCAAAGCTTTTTCGCGATGATTGTTGCATTCCGTTATCAATACTCCAACCGTGAAATCATTCCTTATGTGATTGCCACCCTTAACGCAATTATGGCTTTTTTGCTGTTGTTACTCATTGGCTGGTCCAATCCTTTGGATTTACAAGCAGTGATTCCACTGGAAGGAAGAGGCTTGAATCCACTCCTGCAAAATCCGGCCATGGCGATTCATCCACCAGCATTGTACTTGGGATTCATCGGGTTTAGTGTTCCTTTTGCCTTTGCAATGGGCGGTTTGATCCGGGGTAAAATGGACAACGAATGGGTCTTAACTACACGCCGCTGGACGCTGACGGCATGGTACTTCCTCTCCGCTGGTCTGATTTTAGGTGGACAATGGGCCTATGAAGAATTAGGTTGGGGCGGATTTTGGGCTTGGGATCCTGTGGAAAACGCGGCCTTTATGCCGTGGTTGACTGGAACTGCGTTTTTGCATTCTGTGATGATTCAGGAAAAGCGCAACATGCTGAAAATATGGAATGTTGTGCTGATCATTCTCACCTTCGGACTGACTATTGTAGGCACCTTTCTGACTCGTTCCGGAATCATCAATTCAGTTCATGCTTTCACTCAATCAGAAATTGGTCCGGCGTTTTTGATTTTTCTGGCATTGATACTGGTGATTGGTTTTGCATTACTTTTCAAACGCATTCAAATGTTAGAATCTGAAGAAAAAATTGAATATGTGCTTTGTCGTGAAAACGTTTTTTTGGCACAAAATGTTTTGTTAGTCGGAATTGCATTCACGGTTTTACTCGGCACAACATTTCCTTTGTTGGCAGAAGCAGTACGTGGTACAAAGCTGTCCATTCAGGCACCGTTTTTTAACACCATCATTGCACCAATGGGTTACATGCTGTTGTTGCTGATGGGAATTGGAATGTTGATTGCGTGGAGAAAATCTAGTTGGGAAGGTCTGCTGCGTAATTTTAAAAATCCGGTGATTTTGGCGACAGGCGGAACGGTTTTTTTGGCGTGGTTTTTGTCGGATAGAAATTTGCTCTGGAGCGTTCACACCATTTTCTGGCTCTCTATATTTGTGACCGCAACTATAGTTCTGGAACTCGTCAAAGCGGTGCAGGCCAAAAGTAGCCAAACAGAAAGCAACTATTTAAAAGGTCTGTATTATGTCATCTCGCGAAATCCGCGGCGCTACGGAGGATTGCTGATTCACTTTGGAGTAGTCTTAATGTTTTTGGGCTTTGCAGGTACATTTTTCAAAGTGGAACGGAACATGACCCTTGAGTCCGGAATCCCCACACAAATCGGCGAATATAGTTTGGTATTCCAACAGGTAGAGGAATTCAAGGTCGGCAATGCCACTCACCGTGCGGCGATCGTGGAAGTCTTTGACAAGGAAGGAAATTTGCTGGAAGTGCTGAAACCGGCGAAAAGTTTTTATCCCACTCAACCGCAACCTCTGACAGAAGTTGCGATTCTGCGCTCTTTTCTGGAAGACCTGTATCTCATTTTTTCCAGCGAAAACGGCGGCGAGCAAGGCTCTGTCACCCTTCGGGTTTTCATCAATCCGTTAATAGGATGGTCCTGGATGGCCTTACCTGTTTTTACTTTGGGAGTGGGACTCAGTATGTCGTATAGACCCAAAAGCCTTGTGGCTCATGAAACAATTTTAAGGGAACGTTATTTGGCAGCGCAAGCCACTAGTTCCTGAACAAAACTATTATGTGGACGTCTTGGAAATTTTGGACTGTTTGGGCTTCAATTCTGGGTTTAATCGCCCTGTTCGCTTTTGGTTTTACGACTGATCCCAAAAAAGTGCCATCGCCTCTTATAGGAAATCCAGCACCTGATTTTGAAGTTACAGCATTAAGCGGCGTTGAAAAAATTCGTTTGAGTGAGTTAAAAGGCAAACCTGTTTTGTTAAATTATTGGGCATCATGGTGCCAGGAGTGTAAGGTAGAAGCTCCTGTTCTGGAAGCGTTTCACCAAAAGTATGGTTCAGCAACAGAACAAATTAAAGTTGTAGGCATTGCCATTCAGGACACTCCGGTCAATGCGAAAGCTTTTGCAAAGCGTTTCGGCAAAAGCTATTTTCTGGGGTTGGATGATTATGCGGGAAATATTGCCCTCGACTATGGGATTTATGGTGTTCCGGAGACATTTTTCATTGATCCGGAGGGCACAATTTTCTACAAACATATTGGCGCGGTCACAGATGAACTTCTGGAAAAAAAGTTTAAGCCATTTCTGTGAGAGAATCCGCAAAACATGTTTTCATGGTATGACCCGCAAGCGCACACGATACGGGGCTTCGGAGCGCAAAGCTTTCGGCAGTGAGCCAAAACGGGCTTCATTCAAACCATTCATTACTGCAAGTTGAAATTTTACTGATTTTCCAGGCAGTGTCAGTTTTTGTTCCACCACTTTTCCGGAACGGCTGATACCGAATTCAATTTTCAGTTCCAAACTAGGATCAAAACGTTGATGCGGTTTAAAATGAGAGGAAAACTCCTGCCGTAACTCTTCATGAAAAGAGTCTCTCGACTGTTTGAGAAGTTGTTTTTTGATGAGTTTTTGTGCCATTTTTGAAACGATGACTTTTCCATCAACCGTTTTGTTGTCCTGTAGGAGTGATACAGCTTTCATTTGATCTATGTCTCCTTTAATCAAATGAGGAATTCTCGAATGAGCAAAGCGGAACTCCACTTTTAGTACATCGTCAGGAAACTTCTCCGGAAGGGGAGGAAGTGCAACCAGTCGAGTTGCTTCTAATGCCGCTTCTCGCATCATGTCCGAAACTTCTCCAAGACTACTCACTTGAAATTTGCTCACAAGCCCGTCTCTGCCCACTGTTGCCAGAACAAAAATTTCTCCACCTTCCGGATTTGAACCTGCCAAATAATCAGACGGAGGATGGTTGCTCCAATGGTAACGCACTAATTGGTACCAACGGTCGATGTATTTTTGGTAATCCCAATCGTAATTGCTGAGGCGGTAATTTTGATAAAAACGAATCGTTAATTCCGGACGAAATAAAATAGCGGGTTTTTTTGTTGTTTTGACTTTTGAAATTTTGGTTTTAGCAGCAGGCAAATCCAGAGATTTAGCTATTTCTTTTGTTTCAGAATTCTTCTTGGTTTCCGGACTTTCTGTAATTTGTATGTCAGATTCCGGAAAATCAATTTTATCCAGGAACTCAAATTTGAGAATAAATTGTGGTGACAGCATTGCTTCAGATTCAGTAGGGCTGGCCTCTTTTAGATAATCCTCCTCCCCGGAAAAACTATTTCCCGAAAAAACTATCCACTCACCTTCATTAAAATTTGCGAGCCAAGTATGGAGTGGTGTTCCCGGCAGGATCAAAGTGTTGTAATCCAAATCTGTGTAAGCGTTATTCCAAGTTCCCATTGTGACTTTGAATTCCGGAACAGTCTTATTTTCAGCTGAATTTTCCGGAGGAGCCATTGCGAGTTCAAGCACCAAATATGCTTTGCCATTCTCAGTTGTATGAAGAGTCTGTATGCGCCCGATCCATTCTGACACGATCAAATCTTTCAGTTGTTCAGTCAGGAATTTTTGCCTTTTTTCGCGCAGAAAAAACTTTTGAACGGCATTGGTTGATGATTTGTATTGGGAAGCAAATTCGACTAACCCGTTCATTATTATTTGCTGATTTTCCGGAATCATTGCCCTGAGTATTTCCGGAGATGGATTTATGTTTTCGACAGTTTTTTCCAGTTGCTGACTCCACGCCGCATGCGTGAAAACATAACTGCAAAACAGCAAACATATTGCTAGTGATATTCTATGATTTGGCATTGTAAATTTTTTTGTTTTATGTCTTCAGTAATAAACGGAAACAATCAATGATAACATGCTAGTGACATTTTTTCTGCAACTTTGAAACCTATGCCCGTGATCACTGTTTTTCGCCATTTTTGTTAAACTGTACTAGAAAGATGTCCTTGCCGCCACTGTATTTGGCGCCATTCATTTCCCCCTCGGTAAAACCCGTCACATATATTTGTCCTTCACCACCCAGAGCTATACCCAAAGGCCGTTCATTTTCCCTTGTTCCAAATTGCCGGAGCCAAAGCAGTTCGCCTTGTGAATCAAATTTTGCCAAAAAAGCATCCTCTTTTCCAGCATGAAATTGATTATCCAAACTACTTTCTGTAAAACCGCCTACCAGCAAATCTCCTTCCGGAGTCCACAAAGCAACCGTACTTTGTTCAGAATTCTTTCCTTTGAAAATATGTGTCCATTGTTGTTTTCCTGTTGAATTGTATATTACGACAAACGCATCGTGAGCTTCTGTCACGTCATCAGCGTCATTTTCAGTTTGTGAAATGAATCCCACAAGCGCGACTGCTCCATCTGCGTGAACAGCTAGGGCGATACCTGAATCATCAAGTGCAGTTCCAAATGTTCTGCTCCAGCGTTTGGGACCATGTTGAGATATTTTAAGCAGGAAAACATCTGTGCCTCCTTTTGATTTTTTACCGTCAAGTGATTGCTTCATACTTCCGGTAATATATAGCCCGTTTTCTGTATCTGCGGCAAGTGCACGAATACTGATTCCGGAATTTAATTCTATGCCCCAGATTTTTTCTCCTGTTTTGCGGATTTTCATTACATTGAAAGGAGTTGCGGCAGGAATGTAGATGTGACCGTCTTGATCCATTGTCAACCCATTCCCTAGGGCTGCTCCGGGGAGTTCTATTATCTTGGAAAATATCTTTTTACCTTCTGGAGTATAAGATGCGAGGATCACCGCAGAACTTTCTTTTTCTTGTGCATAAGCACTCAAACTAAGTTGTCCTGTTTCTTTTTGGCGTAAAACTGCTGCCGTTACGGTTCGTCCAAAACCAGCTTGTTGAATCCAATTCCGGAAACCGCTAGGAGAATATTTTGCTAAAAATAAATCTTTTTCAGCGCCACTTTCGCCTCCGCTGGTGAGTCCCGCAAGATAGATGTTTCCTGCGGAATCAACTGAAACCGCGAAGCCGATATCGTTTCCTGAAGTCCCCATTTGCTGACTCCATGTTGTCCTGAAACCGGGACTGGTTGTGATTTTTATTTTCAAAGAGACACCACTTGCGCTTTTGATTTCAGTGGTCACGCGTAATTGATGGAACTCATTTGCAGCGTAAACCCCTCTGGGAGACAACACGATTTGTTTGTTGCCGTCTTTTAACTCAAGCGGATTCATCCGCACACAATTTATGAAATCATTTGAGGTAATTTGTAGAGTTCCGGAACATTGAGTATCTTTGGTATTTACTATGAGCGTCAATGTATCCAGCGGTTCGTTAAAAGTTAAAATGATTTTGGCATTACGTTTAACAGTGCTTGCGTTGTCTGCCGGTTCTAGCGAAACAAGCTCAGGTATTTTGAGTGAAGTAGTCTCCGGATTTTTAACAGGAACGATAACTGTCCCTCCACAACCCGATAAAAATCCAGACAACAGAATTACAAATATAAGCAAATAATGGAAAATTCTGATTTTGAAATTCAAAAAATGAGACATGATTCTTCTGTGTAAAACTAAATTAACGCGAGTTTTTACTATGCGATTTTACCGTTAGCTTGTCAACGTTTGTGCCGACAGAAAAATGCGATATTACAAAGATACTGAATTCAAGCAGAAAATATGTTAAAAGTGGATAGCTTCACTGAAAAACAATTGAACAAATATCTATGTGTTTATTATCCAAATATCTTTCCTGTGGCGTTGGCTGCTATTTACCTTACTGTTGTTTTCTTCCGGAATATATTTTCAGGCCAGGGCGCAGAGTTTAAAGCCTGCACTTTCGGCTGAATCTCCCATAATAAAGTCGCTCTGGAAACAAGCCCGTGAACGTCAACTCGCACAGCATCCTTATTGGTTAAAGCTGCTGCACTTTTATTCATTTGGAGAATCAGTCGGCCAATGGAGTTTTAAAAGTGATGTTGTCAGTCCCGAATTTTTTCTTTCCGCAAATGGAAAAAATGATCCGGAAGTTGAACTGAAGGCAACTCTAAAAGCCTTGCTTGCACCGCCCGGAAATGATCCCAATCAAGATGCCCGCTGCAAGTTTATTGCCCGCTACAACTGGCTCCGGAGTAAACTTGATTTTCCGGAAATGTCAAAACAAGAGTGTCCACTTTTTGAACGTTGGGCCAATTTAGATGATGCAACTGGGATCAGCATAGTTTTCGTTTCAGCCTATCTCAAAAATCCGGCTTCAACATTTGGTCATTTACTTATCAAATTCAACTCACGAAACCGACTCTTTGGTCATTCACTGCTCAGGCCAACCTTGAATTACGGTGCAAGGATTAATCCTGATGACAATCCGCTGGCCTATGCTTTACGGGGATTATTTGGAGGTTATAACGGTAGTTTTACCGATGAACGTTTTTACAATTTTAATCATGTTTATGGGGAAAACGAATTACGCGATTTGTGGGAATATCCGCTTAATTTCACTGCGGAACAGCGGGAACGTGTGACATATCATGCATGGGAAATGCTGCAAAATGTTCAATTTACTTACTATTTCTTTCTCGATAATTGTGCGTACCGAATGGCAGAATTGCTGGAAATGGCGTGGGATGATACAACTCGAATCAATACTTCCGGTGCATTTTGGGCCATTCCGGTGGATGTTGTCTTTAAACTGAAAAAATTAAGGGGGAGAACAAATCAGCAAACTTTACTGGGAAGTCCACAGTTGATTCCGTCAAGACAAAGAAAGTTGCGGCAGCGAGTAGCACAATTGAGTGAAATGGAACAAGATCAATTGAAGGCACTAATTGAAGTTCCAAGTTATTTGGAATCAGCTCGATTCCGTAGCTTTACTGAAGATTCGCGAGCACGCATTTTGGATGCTTTACTGGACTATCAGCAGTATATAAAAAAGGAAAATATCACTTTGCTGCAACAAAACGAACGTAACAAGTTACTTCGAGCTCGCAGTATTTTACCCATTCTGAAAAACGATTTTAGAAGCGAATCCCAGAAACCTCCTACTGATGGCACACCACCGATGCGGTTTCGTTTTGCTACTGTTTTCAATGCTTTATCAGGACAGGCAATTGAAGTGGGGGCTTGGGCTAATTACCACGATTTGCTTGGTGATGAATCCGGACACTTGCCAAATGCTGAAGTAGTAACATTGGATTTGCGTTTGCAAGTTCGCGAGGATTCGTTTGAAGTGACACAATTTCAATTATTCAATATCCAAAAATACGCACTAAATCCCACGGGAATTCCGGGTGATTTTGAGTGGTCATGGCGCGCGCGCGCAGGTTGGGAACGGGAAAACTTTGGCTGCTTTTCCTGTCGTCAATTTAGAATTGCCGGAGGTTTTGGTGGAGCAGTTTCATTTGCTAAGCAAGACTTAGAGTACGCTTTTGTCGAAATCTTCGGAGAAACACCAAAAAATTCATGGTCAGCAACAACTTTGGGTTATGCGCCGCACCTCGGAATGATGTGGAGTCCACTGGATAATTGGAAAATCAAACTAGAAAGTGGTTTGTTTAAAAGTCTTTCTGGACCAAAAAAAGAATATTACCGTAGAAAATTTGATCAACGTCTGAGTATTTCTCAAAACTGGGATTTTCGCCTGGAAATAGAACAACTGGAAAGTCTGGAAGCAACTTTAGCACTTCATTATTTCTGGTGAAAATTAATACAAGGTGCCTGCTTAATCTTCGTTCTCGGCGACTTTAGCATGTCTTAAAAGAACCGGATTTTTGAGATTAAGTTGACCTTTGGAAACAAGATATACCAGACCGCTGCCGAGCATAGTGTGCCCGTTACGCAAGACCCTCACCGGCTTTGGGATGGTGAGGATGTCTTTTTTCGCATCATAAATTGCGGTCTCTGTATGTACTTCAGATCCGTCATCCCGAAAAAGGACAACATTGCCGGAGAGTGTAACACGGTTGTCGTGCCTTTCAATCAGTCCTTGGTCTGCTGTTATAAAAAAATCGACCTCCGGAGACGAAAAGTTTGCATCAGTAGAAAGTTCTGCTGAAGAATTGTCATTAGAATTTGCATGAGCATAGACCCAAATTTTTACTTGCTCAATGCGCATTCGATTGGATTTTTCTGAAATAAGCGCTCGGTTACCTTTGAGTTTCCATTTTTTAAGTTCCTTTTGGTAATCGTTGACAGTAATCTGGTACAAATCCAAAACCCCTTTTTCTTCAATTTGAGTAATTTCCGCAGGCTGACTAAAGGAGAAAAAGTAAAATGCTGCTCCGGCTAACGCACCTAACAGTAGAAGAACTAAAAGCTCTTTGCTATTTTCATACAGAAAGGACGAGTAGGTACGGATGACCTGGGATTCCATAGAAAGTTGGAAATAAATTTTCAGAAACGGAAAGTGTAAATTGGAACCTCCCACTTTGTTGGATCAGGTTTTACTGAACGTGCGTAAAGCGGCATCATTTCCGCTTCAAGAAAAGCGGCATTTGGTTGTTGTCCACGAGGCTGTGGAGATGGTAATTCCAGCAGGTACGATTTGTCAAAGCTTAAGCCGCTGACAACAAGATAAATTCCCAGACCATAACCGAGGACTCCACCAATGGTTGTTGCAGAAATTAATGATTCTCGCAGTTGAATTCCGGAAACTAAATGGTAAGAAAAACCCATTGCGGCACCCCAGGCTGAACCCCAAAGCGTGTTCCAAAAAACAGAATACATTACAGGTTTCTTGGGGCCAAAAAGCGGTAAAATTTCTTCCTGTGCGGAAACTGCTGGAATATTTATGAATACTAAAAAAACAATCATCACAAATATTTTTTTCAGCCTGAATTTCATTTATCTGGTCCGGTCGAATATATGTTTATTCCTAAAATCTGAATCCGAAGATTGGTAACTTAATGAATTGAGCAGACGACATTTCTTTTTGAGAAATTATTGAGCGGTGAATTGGCCGGTAAAGGTCGTCTATTCCCAAAAGCTCCTCCAGATTTTCCGGCAAGGTTGAATCCTGGGGAACGATAATCGCGTTCTGAAGCATATAAAATCCAAACAAAGCACCCAGTGCTGTTCCGGCAATGAATCCATTCGTGACTGTACTTTTTAGGGTGACACCCGGATTCAGGGGGTCCGTGAACCAAACCACAACACCCATACCTGCTCCGAAGACACCACCGCCGAGGGTGTAGCCCAACTCCTGTTTCATCAGCAAGGGCCCTGTTTCCTGTGCCTGTGAAGACGCGCTGATCAGTAAAAGGAAAATTACAGGGAAAATCCATTTCAATTTCCATCGACCCTGTTTTGTGTTTTCAGGAAAGCAGTCCGGAATATTATTGAACTGAATATCTGCTGTTGAACATTCCATCATGTGTATTGCTCGATTATTATAACACCAAATGTTAAGGTATTATTATAAATAGATGTTAACTAAAAAAACAGAGTTCAACTCAGTTTTTTTGAGTTTGAATGAGAATTGCATTTAGGCTTCTGTTAATTATTTGCCTGTAGAGAGCAATTTGTGATTTTTTATTTTTATTCAAAATAGTCGTCATTTTTTATGTTTTGCCATACCGCCATACGAAGGATCATGATTGTGCTATTGCCACTTTTTTTTGTGGCATTTTCTGTTGTTGATATTGCAGCACAGAACTTTGACGATGATCCCCTCATGTTAGACGGAGGTGATGAATTCGGTTTTGAGCAGTTTGGAGACGAAGACTTCCAAAGCAGTGATTTTGGTTTGGATGGGTTACAAGGCTTCGGAACCCAGCCGGGACAAGATCCTGTCGATTCCCAATTTGATTCAGATGGTGAATACCTCGATGAAGGCTCATTTTCCGATGAAACAGAATCAACTCTGAAGGACGATCTACTTGTTCGTCGCGAAATATTATCAAAAGAGGGAAAAGACGCCCCCTCAAATCTTGGTTATGGTGCAGGTACCGGTTTGATGATGGGCACCTGGTTTGCTTTTATTCGCAAAGAAAC
>JAESQU010000147.1 GCA_016764995.1 SAR324 cluster bacterium
GCTGTGTCTGCAACCCAGAAAGCTGTCACGGGAATGGATTTTTTGGCAAACAGATTTAGCAACAGTGGAGTACCCTTAGTGACTCCTTCATAAAAAGGAGTCCAACTGCCGATATCAGTTTCCATATCAATACCAAATACTACCTGTATCTCTCTCATCCTGCATACCCATTTATGACAAAATGTAATTTGTGGATTTTATCTTTCAACACAATTTTACTATACTTAGTGTCAGGAAAGCTAAAAATTTATTACATAATTTAGGGACTCCATTTAAGTAATGAATAGTCCCCTTCCAGAGACAGGCTGAAATGAACCCTTTTGAAACCAGGCTTCTGGGTAATACTGGAATTAAAATACCTTCACTGGGATTTGGTGGTGCTCCCTTGGGAGAATTGTTTGAAAAGGTTGAGCATCTGCAAGCAATTGAAACACTCGATGAAGCTTATGCTTCAGGAATTCGTTACTACGATACTGCACCTTGGTATGGGCATGGATTGAGTGAACATAGATTGGGCAATTTGCTGCACCAAAAAAACCGTCATGAGTATATCCTTTCCACCAAAGTAGGAAGAGTGTATAGACCTTTCACAGGTGATCCGGTTCTCTTTGACGGATCACCATGGGTCGGAGGTCTTCCTTTCGAATGGAATTTTGATTATTCCGCGGCAGGATTTGAACGTTCATTTCTTGACAGTACATTGCGGCTCGGGTTGAATCGGATTGACCTTCTTGTCATTCATGATTTGGACAGAAGTTACCACGGAAAATCAGTGTCAAAAAAACTAAAGGAATTGGAGTCCGGAATGGAATGGCTTAAAAAGATGAAGAAGTCAGAAGTTATTCAGGGTTTTGGAGCAGGCATTAATGATATGGAAATGATACCGCTTTTTTTAGAACATTTCGAACTTGATTTTTTTCTGGTTGCCATGCCCTATACTTTGCTGAATCAGGAGCCGCTTGAAGAAATATTTCCAGAATGTGGAAAGCATGGTATTGGGATCATTATTGGTTCGCCCTATGCTTCAGGGATTCTGGCTACCGGTTCCTGTGAAGAATCCAAATACGGATATGCTGCTGTCAGTGAAGAAATTCGGAACAAGGTCCAATCAATTGAGAAGATCTGTGAAGCTCATCGAATTCCAATAAAAGCTGCAGCATTACAGTTCCCTCTGGCTCACCCCCTTGTTTCTTCAGTCATTCCAGGCTCATTGAGTACCGCTCAGGTTCTGGACAATATTGAAATGCTCAAATTTCCTATACCGCCTGAGTTTTGGTTTGAACTCAAACAGACAGGCTTGTTGCATCCAGATGCACCAGTAAAATGATCTTCAATGCTATTGTGTCCATTAACGTGTTTAACGTAATTATTGGACCGATTCCAAAAACCCTGTGAAAAATTTTCAATCAAATATAGCCTCTCGGGAAAGATAATTTTATTATTTTCTACTTGTCCAAACTCTACCGTGAGGGAACTCAAATTCTTTCAAACTACTTGCTTTCATTGTGATACTGTACCCAGGATCAAGTGGAGGCATATACCTCCCATTTTTTATTTTCACGGGAAACTCAAAGTGTTCATGAAGGTGGTCCACATACTCAATTACCCGATTTTCCAAACTACCAGAAACACAAATATAATCAAAAATTGAGATATGTTGAACATACTCGCATAGCCCAACACCGCCAGCATGAGGACAAACTGGGACATCATACTTCGCTGCCATCAACAAGACTGACAAAACTTCGTTGACGCCCCCCAATCGACAACAATCAAGTTGGCAGAACTGTAACCCTTTAGACTGAAAAAACTGTTTAAAAATTATACGGTTTTGACAATGCTCACCTGTAGCTACTCCAATAGGTGCTATTTGTGATGAAATTTTTTGATGTCCAAGAATATCATCAGGACTCGTCGGCTCTTCTATCCACCACGGATCAAACTGAGCCAATAATTTCATATTATCAATGGCTTCATCAACATCCCAATTTTGATTTGCATCAAACATAAGTTTATTCTCAGAACCAATTTCCTCTCTTACAATTGATGCCCGCCTTATGTCATCTTGAATATTACTCCCCACTTTTATTTTAAAATGAGTCCAGCCCTTTTCTATGGAATCTCTACACAAGGTTCTGATTTTCTCATCAGAATATCCCAACCAACCTGCAGAAGTTGTATAGGCAGGATAGCCTTTTAAACGCATTTCGGCTTCGCGTTTCTCCCTTGAAGAAAATTTTTCTTCAAGCATTTTGATGGCTTCTTGAGGAGTTAATACATCCGTAATATATCTAAAATCAACAGCCCTCACCAACTCTTCTGGCGACATATCTACCAGTAGTTTCCAGAGAGGTTTTCCTTCTATCTTTGCATATAAGTCCCACAGCGAATTTACAATAGCCGCAGTAGCAAGATGAATCACTCCTTTTTCTGGGCCTACCCAACGAAGCTGTGAATCACCGACAAGTGATCGCCAAAACTCTCCCATATTACGAGTGATTTCAACAAAGTCCTTGTTAACAAGCATATACTTTAAGGCATGAACAGCCGCTACACACAGTTCATTTCCTCTGCCGATAGTAAAAGTTAGACCATTCCCTGTTAACTCAGAATTAGTGATTAACGTAACGTAGGTAGCTGAATAATCCGGATCCGGATTCATAGCGTCAGAACCATCCGACTGACTGGATGTTGGGAATCGTATATCAGCTACAAGTACATCTATGATTTTTATCATTGAGATATTCTTCAAAATTATTTAATAATTATTAGTTTAATAATATTGATATTGTTATTTAATTTTATATTTTTATAAAAAGCAAAACGGTTTCAACGTAACCGACTAATGCGTGGATCGAGAATATCACGTAAACCGTCGCCCAGCAGATTCAAGCCAAGAACTGTGAAGACAATTGCGAGTCCGGGCAAGATTGCGAGTTGAGGTGCAAAAAACATCATCGTCTGTGCTTCACTAAGCATTTTCCCCCAGCTTGGCATAGGAGGTTGTGTGCCGAGTCCAAGGTAACTCAGTCCTGCTTCTGCAAGTATTCCCAAAGCGAATTGAATAGTTCCCTGTACGATGAGAACACTCGCGATATTGGGTAAGATATGTTCAACCGCAATCCGCACATCACCTTTTCCAGCAGTTCTGGCGGCCAGAATGAATTCACGTTTGTAAATGCTCAATGCGCTTCCTCTGGTAATTCTGGCAAAAACCGGAATATTGAAAATACCGATTGCCAGCACAGAATTCATTGTTCCTGGACCATAAACTGCAGAAAGCATAACTGCCGTCAACAAGGCTGGAAAGGCAAAAGCAAAATCATTGAAACGCATCACAGTTTCTTCCACCCATCCACGTTTTGCCGCAGCCAAAGCGCCAAGCGGAATCCCGATTCCTGCTCCGAAACCTATCGCAAAAACTGAAACCAGCATTGAGTTCCAGGCACCAACCATCAACATTGAAACCACATCGCGTCCAAAATGATCTGTTCCCAGCCAATGCTTTGCTGACGAGCTTTCCAACTTGTGAGGTATGTCCAGCAACTCCACAGGAAAAGGTGTCCAGAACAAGGAAAGGAGTCCGGTAAAAAGCATCATAAAACTTAGAATCAGTCCGATCACAAAACTGCGGTGGCGCAAACTATTCTGCCAGAATTCACTAAGTCTTGAATCATTCATGCGTTTCCTCCACGCAATCTTGGGTCAAGCGCCACATAAAACATGTCAACCAGAAAATTGACAATTATAACTGTTGCCGCCAGTAAAATTACAATGTTCTTGACTACCACCAAATCTCTTTGCGATATAGCCTGAAAAAGGAGCCGACCAAGTCCGGGTAAATAAAAAACGTTTTCAATGATGATTGTTCCTGCGAGCAAAAATGAAAGTTGTAACCCGAGTATTGTGACTACCGGAATGAGGGCATTTCTGACCGCATGTCGCCAAAGTGCGGCATTCCTGCTGAGTCCCTTTGCACGTGCGGTACGCACAAAATCTTCACGCACTGTTTCCAAAACCGCAGAACGTGTAACGCGGGCCAAAATTGCAGCCTGAGGCAAGGCCAGTGCAATCGCGGGTAAGGTCAAAGATTTGAGTGCGGCAGCCAAACCCATTTCCCAACCTGCAAAACCTCCTGCTGAAAACCAGCCAAGTTTGACTGAAAAAAATAAAATCAGCAGAATCGCAAACCAGAAATTTGGAATGGCGACCCCTAATTGAGCAAAACCCATGATTCCGGTATCAGCGATACGCTTATGATTTGCCGCAGCAAATACTCCCAAAGGTATGGCCAGAAAAGTCGAAAGAGAAATTGCGAGCAATGCCAGCGGCAAACTGAGGGAGAGGCGCTCTAAAATTAACTCGGAAACCGGAGTGTCATAAGTGTAACTGCGGCCAAAATCACCGCTCATGATACCACTGATCCAGCGGAAGTAACGTTCCGGAGCAGAAAGATCGAGCCCCATTTCTGCCCGGAGTGCCGCCAGCGTGTCCTCCTGTGCGCCGATTCCAAGTATGATTGATGCCGGATCACCGGGAAGGATTTCCAGCACCAAAAAAATTACCAAAGAGGACACCAGCAAAGTGATGACCAAGGCAAAGAGCCGTTTTGCAAGGAAGATTGTCATTTAACTTGGAAAGGATGGCGTTCCAGTGATTTTGCCGAAACGCCTTTTGTGCAACTAATTATTCCAGCTTACACCGGTCAAATCATTGGCTTGAACGGGGCTGTTTTCCCAGAGTCCCATCACGTTTTTGTTCCAGATTCCGAGCTTCGCCAATTGAAAAAGAAAACCGTTAACGGCATCTTTTGCGAGAATTGCCTGCGCGGCTCCCATCAACGCATAACGTTTCTTGGGGTCTGCGGTAACATTCAAATCTTCAATGACTGCATTGAATCCGGGATTTCGGTATTGAAAATAATATTTCGGACGTGTGTAAATACCGATGTCCATTGGTTCTGTGTGAGAAACAATGGTCAGGTCAAAATCTTTATTTTTGAAAACCTGATCCAGCCACTGTGCCCACTGTACAGGAATTATCTCCAGTTTGATACCGACTTTTGCCAGTTGCGATGCAACAATTTCTCCTCCACGTCGTGCATAACTCGGCGGCGGCAATTTGATAGTCGCCTTGAATCCGTTGGGAAATCCTGCTGCTGCAAGTAGTTGTTTGGCCTTTTCCGGATCATGCGGATAAGTTCCGGTAAGATCAACGTAAGCCGCATGATGCGGGGCAAAATGAGTTCCGATTGGAGTTCCAAAACCAAACATCGCACCGTCAATTATTTCCTGCGAATTAAGCGCGTGGGCAATGGCCTGACGTACGCGAAGGTCATCAAACGGTTTTTTCAAGTTGTTAGTGGAGAGGATGGTTTCGCCTTCAGTGCTGCCGACTTTTACGGTAAAACGTAAATCGCTTTGAAATTGGGCGGCCATTTCCGGTGCAGGAAAGTTGGCAAAAGCATCCACATCTCCGGCCATCAATGCAGCAACCGCGGCTGCAGGATCCGGAATGATTTTGAAGGTTGCGGATTTCAGCGCAGGTTTTGTACCCCAGTAATTTGCGTTTTGTGTCAATTCGATTCTGTCTCCCTTGACCCAGCGTTTGAAAGTAAAAGGCCCGGTACCAACAGGTTTACTTTTGTTTGAACCCGCACTCGCGGAATCTACAATCACAGCATCCCCCCAACCCATGTTGAACAGGAAGTTTCCGGTTGGTGTTTTCAAGGTGACAACAACTTTATTTGCACCCTGTGCCTTTACGTCTTTAATTGCGGCGAAAAGCGCTTTTTGCGCATTTGTGCTTTTTTCCGACCTTGCACGATCCAATGAAAAAACCACATCACTTGAATCAAATGCTGAGCCGTCATGGAACTTAACTCCGTTGCGGAGTTTAAATGTGTAGGTCAGGCCGTCTGTGGAAATATTCCACGACTCCGCCAGCGCGGGAAGGACTTCCGCATTTTGGTTGATACGGGTCAGTCCCTCAAAAACGTTGGCATAAACCACTTCGTCAATCGCAGCCGCGGCACCAGCGGTAGGGTCAAGATGAGGCGGCTCTAATACCATGCCCATCGTCAAATGTGTTTTGCCGGCAAAGGCTGTTCCGGAAAAGATCAGTACGGATCCACCGATCAGTAAAAATTTTGCGTATCTTTGAAGTATTTTTTTCATGATTTTTTTTGAGAAATGAAAATATTAAAAAGACCTCCCTTGCGGAAGATGATGAAAATGAAGAAGGTGTATTATTACAAAAACTATATTGAATTGCAAATAGAATTATTTTTGTAATGATTCCTTATAACTCGGCCAGACACCCAAAGATTCTGCTGCATAAACACCACGGGCAATTGCTCTGGCAACACAATCTGCGGCCATCATTCCTAAGCGGGCGATGTCGATAGGCGGCATTTTTGAAAGCGGAATTTTTCCGGTAGCCAAAACGAAAACCGTGTCACCGTCAAATGGAGTATGAACAGGACGAATTGCCCGAGCAAAACCATCCTGTGCCATAATGGCGACACGCTGGGCCTGTGATTTGGTGAGTACAGCATCAGTTGCGACAACGCAAAGAGTGGTGTTGGTGGAGATATTATTTGCGGAAAGAGCCTTTCCGGAATTGCCGGACTTTCCGGAGGACTGTTCCGCAAATTTGAAAGCACTTTCGAAATCATAATCGAGCGCCAATTCATTAAAATTATTATTTTCGGATTTTCCAACTTTTTCGGAAACAAATTTAGGCGCGCCTCTTCCACCATATTCTGCATTTATTTCAAAAGGCCAGGCCCAGAAATCCGGAAGTTCAGGAAGAGTCACTGAACCGAATGGATTTACTGCCGCTAAGGCTCCGACCGTAAAACCTTTTTCAGCAGAACTTTCCGGATTTTGCTGCAGGGATGCGGTCCCGATTCCACCTTTAAGTTTTCCGGCTTTTGCTCCGGTTCCGGCACCAACATTACCCAGCGGGCATTCGTATTCCGCTCTAGCCGCAGCTTTTTTCCCAAACTCAAAATAAGTGTGCTCATCCATGCCAGATTTTTCACCGCCATTTAGCAGGTCGAAGAGAATTGCCGCCGGAACAATAGGCACAGAAACATTTGGTGCAACAGGAAATCCGCGGCCTTGTTGTTTTAGCCAGGTCGCAACTCCACTGGCGGCATCCAATCCCATTGCGGAACCACCGCTTAGTACAATTGCGTGCACCTCTTCAACCAGATTTGCCGGATGAAGGGCGTCTGTTTCACGTGTTCCGGGGCCTCCTCCTCGACAATCCACTGCGGCTACAGCAGCTTCATCGGGAAGAACAACAGTGGTGCCACTCATCAATCGCATGTCCTGCGCGTGTCCTACTTTGATTCCGGAAACGTCGGTGATGCTGTTTTTTGATCCAGGCCGCATATTTTTATTTGTTATTGAGATTAGGTTGATTGGTCTTTGCTGGATGTGCCAATTCAATCAAGAGTTTGAAGCGAATAAGTTCATGTCCTTTGAGCTTGGTTTTCTGCTGTGATTTGAAATGTACTTTGACAGTTTCAGGCATGTTTGACAATTTCAAAAACAGATCCACCGCATCGATCGGCTCTAATGCGAGTAATTCCAAACGGAGTTTGCGCTCATTAAATTCGAAGCCCTCCAACCATGCTCCTTCTATGGATGAAAGTAAAGTTTGCAGAGTTTGATGTTTCCAAAAGGCTTCCTGGACAAGTTCTTTTGCGAGCTCTTCCAACAGCTCCAGATGTTTTTCGCGAAAGGCGTAATTTCGGGATGGAGAATTTAGTATGTGCTTTTCCAGTTCTTGCTCCAAACTGGACAATTCCTGTTGCAGAACTTCTCTTTGATTCAGAGTCTGGAAATAAAAAATTCCTGTACCGACAACTACAATTAAGATCAAGGCTACAACCAGATTCCACCACGAACCAACTTTCTTAAAGCGTCGAATATTTTTGGAAGAAGCCCACCAAAATCCGGACTTCGGTGTGCGAGCCAGTCCTTTCCATCCAGTCAAGACGGATTCAATGGCAATTCCGTTTTGCATTTGTCCAGGTTCAGGCGGATTATTTTTTTGTTCAGTTTCAGTTTTATTTTCGGCAACTGAAGTTGGCGTTGCTTCAGGAATAAGGCGAAAAGTTTGCGGTTTTGTATTTAGCGGCAACTGATCCGCAACAAAAAGTTCCTGAGAAACATTTCCAAAAGAAGGCAATTCAACAAATTTTGTGAGGAATCCATCCTTTTTTTCAAGATAGAAAGATTGCTCCAATCCTTTGAAAATTAATGAGTTTTCCGAATTTTTCATTAATAAGGGCAAACAGGCAACAATCAACGGAACTATCTCAACAGATAAAACAGGCTTTTGTTTGAACATTTTCTTTAAGCTGAGACTTTCTGCAGACAATGTCGCGCAAAGTAAACCGACTCTGTCCAATTGAGCTTGTTTAAAATAAATACCTCCCACAGGAGTTTCGGATAAGTTTGAATTACCGCGCTGTTTTTGCGGGGGACTTTGCACTTCACTTTCCGGAAAATCCTGAAATCCGAGGCGCATATTTGCATAGGAAACCAGTTCATCAGGCGAAAGTGTAATTGTAACTTCAAAATGAGTAAGTACCCAGGGGAATTCAAGAAACAAAACAACTCTTGACGCATTCCACTCACGACAAAGCTCCATGATTTTCTCAGGAGAAAGGGGTTTTGCCGTAGGTTTTAGACAGTGCCGCTTTCCGGCAAAACTAAACCAGATGGTCTGTTTTGCCAGGAAAATAAAGAGTGTTTTGGAGTTGATCATCGGCGGCCAATAAAAATGGTGGGAAAACGTTTTTAGTAAAAAAAGCGTTTAAAAAAACTTCAAGATGTTGCGTATTGGCCTATTCCGCGTTCCCGCATTATTTCACAAATTTCATCAAGAATCAGAGGATCGTCAATTGTAGGTGGAACCGCAACATTGATTTCGCTGGCCAATTTGCGGATTGTTTTGCGCAGTATTTTTCCGGAACGGGTTTTTGGCAAACGCTTGACGATCCCAGATTGTTTGAAACAGGCAACGGCGCCAATATTTTTTCTGATGATCGCAATCAATTCTTTCTGCATTTGTTCTTGAGATATATCCACGCCGTCCTTGAGTACCACAAAACCCACCGGAACCTGTCCACGCAATTCATCATCTATTCCAGTGACAGCACATTCTGCAATGGCAGGATGGCCAGCGATCAGCTCCTCCATTTCTCCCGTTGAAAGGCGATGTCCGGCAACATTAATCACATCGTCAATTCGTCCCATCACAAAAATATAACCGTCTTCATCCTTGATTCCTTCGTCACCAGTAATGAAATATCCGGGAAATTGAGTTAAATAAGATTGCTTGAAACGTTCATCATCATTCCATAAAGTTGGCAGACAAGCCGGTGGTAAGGGAAGGTGAATTACTATATTTCCAGTTTCACCGGCTTTGCAAATTTCACCATTTTCGTCCAGAACCTGCACATTGTAACCTGGCATTGGAAAAGTCGGCGAACCATTTTTTACAGGCTGCGGTTCAATACCCATTGGATTGGAACAAATCGGCCAACCAGTTTCGGTTTGCCACCAGTGGTCAATTACCGGAACATCCGGTTGTAAACCGTCCGTTAAAATTTCCTTCAGCCATTCGTAAGTTGGCGGGTCCAACCTTTCGCCTGCCAGAAAAAGTGTCCGGAGGGAGCTGATGTCGTACTGCTTTTTAAGTTTTGCTTCCGGGTCTTCTTTTTTGACAGCCCTGAAAGCGGTGGGCGCAGTGAAAAAAGTATTTACTTGATGTTCAGCAATTAAACGCCAAAATGCTCCTGCATCAGGTGTTCGTACCGGTTTTCCCTCGTACAGGATGGTCGTGCAGCCATGAATCAGTGGAGCGTAAACTATATAAGAATGTCCAACTACCCAGCCGACATCTGAGCCTGCCCAGAAAACATCTCCGGGATCGGTATTGTAAACAGCTTTCATGCTGTATTTTAAGGCAACGGCATGTCCGCCGTTATCCCGCACGACACCTTTTGGAAGTCCGGTAGTTCCGGAAGTGTAAAGAATGTAAAGCGGATCTGTCGCGTCCACAGGAACCGGTTCAGCCGGCTCAGCGTTTGTCACTAGCTCATTCCAATCGTGATCCCGCCCGGACTGCATAGTTGCTTTAGCCTGTGGACGCTGCAAAACCACAATATTTGCAGGAGGGAATTTGGAAACTTCCAGTACTTTGTCTACCAGTGGTTTGTATTCAATGATTTTGGTGAATTCAATTCCACAACTCGCTGTCACCAGTATTTTTGGCCTGGCATCATCAATCCGTACTGCAAGCTCGTTGGGAGCAAAACCGCCGAAAACCACAGAGTGGTCCGCACCCAGTCTGGCGCAAGCAAGCATTGCAATCACTGCTTCGGCAACCATGGGCATGTAAATAATGACACGGTCTCC
>JAESQU010000009.1 GCA_016764995.1 SAR324 cluster bacterium
GGAGATCGTACCTCGACCGGTCAAAAAATTACTTCCGGAATCGGCATTCAGAAAACATTGCTGGCCGTAAAGGAGCAGTTCCAAAATGCTAAATACGCCGGAATTGCCTGCGGAATGAAAAATACCGGAATCGGTAACGGAGTCCAGGATGAGAGTAAAGTCAGAGTGGTAATTGATTCACCCACTGAAATTACGATCCACCATGGTTGGACTGAAATGGGGCAGGGCGTTTTTACGATGGCCGTTCAGTTTTTGTGTGAAGCAACCAGCGTGAATCCAAATTTCATTTCAGTCAAGGTAGATACTTCCAAAGACGCTCCCTGCGGAATGACAACTGCTTCCCGCGGGACCTCTCTCATTGGCAACAGTGTTTTGGACGCAGGTAAAAAATTGAAAGCGGATTTGGAAACACACTCACTGGCAGAATTGGTTGGACGCGAATATGTTGGAGAATGGGTCTGTGACTGGACCACCGCGGTCGAAGCAGATGTAGATGAACCACAAACGCATTATTCTTACAGCTATGCCACTCAAGTTGTGACGCTGGATGACTCCGGAAAAGTGGAAACCGTTTATGCGGCACACGACGCCGGCAGAATTGTTAATCCAATTTTATTTGAAGGACAACTCGAAGGTTCCGTTCACATGGGATTAGGCTACGCGCTTTCTGAAAAATTTGAGATGGAAGAAGGCCGCCCTGTACACACAAGGCTCGGGAAACTTGGGATGATCCGTGCTACTGACACACCTAAAATCGAGGTTATCGGCATAGAGGAACCAGATGAATTCGGACCCTGCGGTGCGAAAGGTGTTGGAGAAATTGGACTTGTACCGACTGCTTCTGCTGTGGCAAGTGCCTTTTTTCAATTCAGCGGTGAACGTCAATATGAGTTGCCTTTGAAAAAAGTAAATTGACTGAAAAAAGTATCGTCATTTTTTCAATACAATAATTAAAAACGTGAGTCTCACACTTTGTTTGACAACACCTTCAGGATGAAAATAAGTTAAGGCATTTTAATGACATTATCTAATCTTCGTATAAATATAGACCGTCTTCTCGCAAGTATTGAATCCCTTGCTGAAATTGGCGCAATAGCTGGCGGTGGGGTGTGTAGAATGGCGCTCACAGATGAAGACCGCCAAGGCCGTGACCTTGTTGTCGGGTGGATGCATGAACTGGGGCTGGACGTTACCATTGATCAAATTGGAAACGTTATCGGTATCCGTGCAGGTCAGGAATCCGGGAAGCCAGTAATGACCGGATCACATATTGATACGGTAGCATCCGGTGGAATTTATGACGGCAACCTCGGAGTGCTCGCCGGTTTGGAAATAATCGCAACCCTGAACGACGCAGAGATCACGACAAGAAAACCAATCGGCGTTGGATTTTTTACGAACGAAGAAGGTTCCCGTTTTGCTCCGGATATGATGGGAAGTGGAGTTCATCAAGGGGCTTTAGATTTTAAAAAAATGTTGGATGTTGTCGACATTGATGGAGTTCGTGTTGGCGATGAGCTTGAAAAAATCGGCTACGCGGGCGATACATTAACAGGCAATTTCCGTGCAGATAGTTTTGTCGAACTGCATATTGAACAAGGTCCAATTCTTGAGTTGGAAGATTATGAAATAGGCGCCGTTGAAGGTGTACAGGGCATTTCCTGGAACGAATACAGGATAGGTGGTACGGCAAACCATGCAGGGACAACGCCGATGCGACTGCGGCATGATGCAGGATATGTGGCGGCGGCCATTTCGGTTGAGGCACGGCGCCTTGCCAACGAAATGGGAGCTAATCAAATCGGAACTGTCGGGGTAACAAAACTGAATCCCGGATTGATCAATGTGATTGCCAGGGAAGCATTAGTTACAGTTGATTTGCGTAATACGGACGAACAAAAATTACAAGAAGCCGAACATTCAATGACTTCATTTATTGAACAGATTTGTAAAGCAGAAGGCGTGACTTGTTCAAGTCGAACCCTCGCCAGGTTTGAACCCGTTTCTTTTGATAAAGAAATGGTTTCATTAGTTGCCAAGACCGCATCAAAATTGGGCAATCGGGTAAAATCGATGCCGTCCGGTGCTGGTCATGATGCGCAAATGTTTGCACCAAATTGTCCAACAGCGATGATTTTCGTGCCAAGCCGAAATGGCATAAGTCATAACGTGACTGAATATACAGAGCCCGAGCACCTACAAGCCGGAGCCGATGTGTTGTTGCAAATTTTGTTGCAAAAATCCGCATAAACAAAATTCACTTGATGTCAAGAATCTTAAAAGTCGCTGCGGCGCAACTTGGTCCCATCGCATTAAAAGAACCCCGTTCCTCAGCAGTCGGACGAATGATAGCTCTGATGCAAAATGCTAAAGCACAAGGCGCCGAGCTGGTTGTCTTTCCGGAACTGGCGTTAACGACTTTCTTCCCGCGCTGGTTTACTGAGGATCAGTCCGAAATTGACAAATTCTTCGAAACAGAAATGCCTAATAAGGCAACACAACCTTTGTTTGATGAAGCGCGGAAACTAAAAATCGGCTTTAATTTCGGTTTTGCGGAACTTGTTGTGGAAGACGGAGTCACCCGGCATTTTAATACGGCGGTGATTGTTAATAATCAGGGCGAAATTGTTGCTAAATACCGGAAGATCCATTTGCCGGGACACACAGAACAAGAGCCTTGGCGCGCTTTTCAACATCTCGAGAAAAGATATTTTGAAAAGGGTAATTTAGGATTTCAAGTTCATCCGGTATTTGGCGGTAAAATCGGTATGTGTATTTGTAATGACCGTCGTTGGCCGGAGACTTTTCGAGTCATGGGTCTACAAGGGGTTGAGCTTGTAGTGTTGGGTTATAATACGCCTGTACATTATCCTCCTGCACCGGAGCATGATCATCTTCAGGATTTTCATAACCACTTGGTATTACAAGCGGCAGCTTATCAAAATGGCACCTGGATTGTCGGCGTTGCAAAAGCCGGCCGGGAAGAAAATTGTGATCTGATTGGAGGGACTTGTATAATTGCGCCGACAGGTGAAATTGTTGCAGAATGTGAAACCTTAGCAGATGAGGTGATTCTTGCAGAATGCGACTTGGAGCGCTGCAAAGAAATACAGGAAAACATTTTTAATTTTAATCTACATCGCCAGCCTGAAGACTACGCCTTAATTACTGTGCCTAAAAAATGAATCTGCTTCAAACGGTCAATTTTCATTTCCAAGCATGTTTAAAACGCAAACAAACTACAAAAGTAAAATATCACCTTATTTTATCAGTGTGTCTTCATAAAACATTTCCGTTTTGGAAAGCCTTTTAAAATCCACGCAATGGCATTTCCGGGGAACGCCTCAGCCAGTTCCACTGCGGATAATTTGCAGTACCTTCAATAATATGCATTGTGTAAGCATGCCGCGCACGTGCGGAACGGTTGGCGTAACTCATGTGGGGCAACAGTCCGTGCAGTACCACCATTGTTCCGGCTTTTGCTTCCAAAGGCACAAGTTTGGATGTCTCCCAGGGCATATCATCGTAGATTTCCATTTCGGTTCCTTCACCGCTTTCACTGCGGAAAAAAAGTGATTTTAGCGGATTCTTGTGTCCGCCCGGAATGGCCCACATACAGCCATTTTCCAGAGTCGCATCTTCCAGAGCAAACCAGAACCCTTTCACGCTCAACGGTTCAGTATAAAGGAAAGTTGAATCCTGATGACAAACCACTTCACCGCCAATCTTCGGCTGTTTGAAAATGAACATCGACTGCAAAATTTTAGGGTCTTCAAAGCCCACCGCTTTTGCGATTTCCGCTAATTCCGGAGTTCTGGAAAACTTTTGGAAAACGGCATCTAAATCATGCATGGCGTGGCCGATTTTGTTGATTGACTTGGATTTTGATTGACGTAACTTACCATTTTCGGCAAAGGCCTCTTCCTCAAAAAAACAGCGTATTTTATCTCCGGACTCCAGAAAATAACGGTCTGAATGCCGAGTTTGCTCATTGGTGGTGAAAATAGAAACCGATTCTGCGGGATCGAAGGCTTCCACTATCTCCGTGGCTCTGCGGCGCAGACCTTCACAAGCCTCTTGACTAACAAAGTTCTCCAGGACTAAAAACCCATCCTGTTCAAACAATTTAATGTGCTTTTTTGTTAATAACATTGTTTACTTGATCTTACTAAAAAATAAGAGTAGCCTTTTGCGGAAAGCCAGCTTTCGTAATATAAAAAAAATTATGTTCGGTAAGACTTGATTGGTTCAAGTCTGTTTTTCATTTCTCAAATTAAGGTGACACATGTTGTGGGAAGGACTCAAGCTAATGGGTGTTGGCATGGCGACAGTCATGTTGTTTTTGATGTTGATGATTGCCTGTATTGAATTGGTCAGGCATCTCAACCGCAACTTCACGACACTCGAACAACAAACACTTAAAGCACGTCGAAAATCCAGCAATGCGCCTTCAAAACCAGCAGCGCAGTCCACTGTTCCGGTTGAAGTCTTTGCTGCGGCAATTACAGCTTTCGAGTCAGAAAATAGGACTTCTTAACAGAAGATATTTCATTAGCTAAAACTATAACTCAAAGGGAAAACATCATGGCCAAAAAACATATTGAGTTTATGGACACGTCATTCCGTGACGGCTTTCAGTCCGTGTTCGGCGCAAGAGTCGCGACCAAAGATTTTATGGCGCCTTTAGAAGCAGCAGTCGATGCCGGTTTTCGTTATTTTGAAGCAGGCGGCGGAGCACGTTTTCAAAGTCTGTTTTTCTATTGTAACGAATCTGCCTTTGACATGATGGATGCTTTCCGGGAAAAGGTTGGGCCGGACGCGAATTTGCAGACACTCGCCCGCGGAATCAACGTGGTGGCACTCAGTCAGCAACCGCGGGACATGATTGATTTACATGCGAAAATGTTCAAAAAACACGGAATCACCACCATCCGGAACTTTGACGCTTTAAACGATTTGCGTAATCTAAAGTATTCCGGAGAGTGCATCACCAATCACGGATTGCATCATCAAATTGTGGTTACCATGATGGATTTACCACCCGGATGCGAAGGGGCGCATGACACGGAATATTATTTGAAAACCTTGCGTAATATTCTGGATTCGGATGTGCCTTTTGATTCGATCTGTTTCAAAGACGCCAGCGGTACAGCAAATCCAAGGAAAGTTCACGAGACAATCAAAGGAGCGCGAAAAATGGTTCCGGAAGGAACGATTCTGCAGTTACACACGCACGATACTGCCGGAGCCTCGGTCAGTCAATACTTGGGTGCGATTGAGGGAGGAATTGACAGAATTGATTTGGCAATGAGTCCGGTGAGCGGCGGAACAGGGCAACCTGATATTCTCACCATGTGGCACGCTCTCAAAGGTACAGATTACACGCTTGATATTGATCCCGACAAAATCATTAAGGTTGAAGAAATTTTTGCAGAAAGTTTTGCGGACTATTTTTTTCCTCCGGAATCACGAATGGTTTCACCTTTGATTCCGTTCTCACCAATGCCCGGAGGTGCTTTGACAGCAAACACGATGATGATGCGTGATACCGGAACTTTGCACCTTTTTCCGCAAGTCATCAAGGAAATGTCGGAAGTAGTTCGGCTTGGCGGTTTTGGTGCGTCGGTAACGCCTGTTTCTCAGTTTTATTTTCAGCAAGCCTATCTCAATGTGACTTTGGGCAAATGGGAAAAAATAAATCCCAATTACGGAAATATGGTGCTGGGATATTTTGGCCAAACACCGGTTGAGCCGGATGCGGAAATTGTCAAGTTAGCTTCCGAACAACTCGGCAAACCAATCTTCAAAGGCGATCCGCTCGATATTCTTGAACCGGGAATTCCGAAAGCTGCTGAAGTCCTCAAAAAAAATAACTTGCCTGAAACCGATGAAAACCTTTTCATTGCTTCCAGTTGCGAAGACAAAGGCATTGATTTTCTGCTGGGTAAAGGAAAAACTTCGATCCGTAAAAAATCGGATGAAGCTAAAAAAGAAGCTCCCGTTTCCGCAAAATCTGCAGCACCTTCCGTTTCCGGACCAAGAGATTACACGATCACAGTTGACGGCCGAGCCTATCAAGTTCAAGTCAATGCCGGTGGTGCGTTGGCTGCGACTACTGTATCGGGGAGCTCTGTGGTTTCCACTCCTGCGGCTCCGGCAGTTCCGGAAACTTCCGGCATTGAAATTTCTGCTCCTACTCCCGGAAACATCGTACGGGTGGAAGTAACGGTTGGAGATACCATTGCAAAAGAGCAAACCCTGCTGGTGATGGAAGCCATGAAAATGGAATCGCAAATCAAATCTCCACAAGACGGAGTAGTACAAGCTATTCATGTACAAAGCGGAAATACGGTGCAAACCGGAGATACTTTAATAACACTGAGAGGCTGAAAAAATGCTACACAGTAAAAAGGTGGTTCCGCTTCCTTTTTCCACCTTGCAATATTTACTAAAATTAGAGAAATATCTGGTGCGGTATTTTCTGGTTTTGATCTTTTTAGGTTTATCCGGAACTTTGTCCGCACAGTCCCGTGAAGATCAAATCAGTATCGTGATGCCCACCGATGCACGAGTCATTCGGGTTGATGCGAAAATAGATCAGTGGGTCTATGCCGGTGATACTTTAGCGGTACTCAAGGATACGAAAGGTGCGAAATTTAAGTTCCGTGCGGGGGTTTCCGGACAACTGGTGTTTTGGCGATTACGGAATCTAAAACATTATGGCGTCGGTGAAACGGTGGGGATTCTCCGGATTGCACCGGTGATTGTTGAGGAAGTGGGGAGAAGTGGCTCAGTCGTGGCCTTGCCGGCTTTTTATGAAATGCTGCTGAACTTGTACAATTCTACCGGAATTGCTGCTCTTTTTCGTGGTCAGGGATTGGATTGGACAGAAGGTTTTGGACGCCTGATTATGATCGGTGTAGGACTCATCTTGTTATATTTGGGTATTCGCCACCAGTTTGAGCCGTTGCTGTTGGTGCCCATCGGCTTTGGCGCTGTGTTGTCTAATATTCCCTTAGCCGGACTTTCGGAGCCGGGCGGACTCTTGTATTACATTTACGAATTTGGTATCACCACCGGAATTTTCCCTTTGATAATTTTTATGGGTGTCGGTGCGATGACAGATTTCGGACCGATGCTGGCCAATCCAAAAACCGCATTGCTGGGCGGCGCGGCGCAGTTTGGAATTTTCGGAACCTTGTTAGGCGCACTTGCTTTGAACAACATTCCGGGCATTGACTTTTCACTTCGAGACGCCGCTTCCATCGGCATTATCGGAGGTGCAGACGGCCCAACCGCCATATTTCTTTCAAGCCAACTTTCGCCGCGTCTGCTCGGATCCATAGCAATTGCGGCCTATTCATATATGGCGCTGGTTCCTATAATACAGCCGCCGATCATGCGATTGCTGACTTCTCAGAAAGAGCGTGAGATTGAAATGAAACAGCTACGATATGTTTCAACCCGCGAAAAAATATTATTCCCCATGGTTGCATTAAGTCTTTGTGCTTTGCTTCTGCCTTCTGCGGCCCCTTTGATTGGCATGTTCATGTTTGGAAATCTGGCCAAAGAATGCGGTGTGATCAATCGTCTTTCGGACACAATTCAAAAATCACTGATCAATACTGTGACCATTTTTCTTGGACTTAGCATAGGAAGTAAATTGGCTGCGGGAGAATTTCTCAATCTCGAAACGGTGGGTATTCTTGTTCTTGGCATGATCGCATTTTCAGTGGGAACCGCAACCGGTGTTTTGATGGCCAAGCTGATGAACAAACTGACCTCTTCTCCAATCAACCCTTTGATAGGGGCTGCGGGAGTTTCTGCTGTTCCCATGGCAGCCCGTGTTGTGAACCAAGTTGGGCTCGAAGCCAACTCACAAAACCATCTGCTGATGCACGCCATGGGACCAAATGTTTCCGGAGTGATCGGCTCCGCAGTCGCTGCAGGAGTTTTACTGGCAATGCTGTAAAAAACATAAAACCGAGCTCCGCCGCGAAAACACTCCGCTATGCTCCCTGCCGCTCGACAAATTCCGGATAGGCATGCAAGCCGAATTCACTCACATCCATTCCATTATACTCTTCTTCTTCTGAAACTCGGATTCCGACTGCAAATTTCAGCACAGCCCAAACTGCCAAACTGCTCAAGAAGGTAAATGCTCCAATCAAAACAATACCTTTGATTTGAGCAAAAAGCGCGACATCAGGTTTGAAAATTCCTACTGCTAATGTACCCCATATACCATTCACCAGATGAACCGACAGGGCTCCTACGGGATCGTCGATTTTGAGTTTATCAAACATCGGAATAGCAAGAACCACTAGAACACCACCTATTCCTCCAATCAGGATCGCAAGATCCATACTTGGATAATCTGGTCCAGCCGTGATGGCTACCAGTCCGGAGAGAGCTCCATTGAGAACCATCGTCAAGTCCACTTTTTTGTATAAAAGTTGAGTCAAAACCATTGCCGCTAAAGCACCCGCACTAGCAGCAATATTGGTATTTGCAATCACCGCGGAAACTGCGTCTATATCGTCTTTTGATCCCAAAGCCAATTGGGAGCCGCCGTTAAAACCAAACCAGCCCAGCCACAACACAAATGTTCCCAACGTCGCTAAGGGCAAATTGGCACCAGGAATCGGATGAATGGAACCGTCAGCGCCATATTTCCCTTTTCGTGCGCCCAATAACAAAACCCCGGCAAGCGCTGCCCAGCCGCCGACAGAATGAACAATCGTCGAACCGGCAAAATCACTGAATCCATCAATCAAACCGCCCAAGCTTGTCCCCCCCCAAGTCCAATGTCCTTGAATTGGATAAATGACAGCAGTCAAAACCAGGGTGAACCCCATGAACGGCCAAAACTTAATCCTCTCCGCAAGTACTCCAGAAACAATCGTAGCGGCGGTGGCAACAAAAACAACCTGAAAAAAGAAATCCGAAATCAAGCTGTGACCTTCTGCAGAAGTCCCGGACATCCTGAATCCGCTACCTACAAAATCGTTTCCGCTACCGTACATCAAGTTGTAGCCCACATAATAATAAGCCACACAAGCCAGCGAGTAGAGGGTGATATTTTTGGTCAGGATGGCTGTGGTATTTTTGGTACGCACTAATCCAGCTTCCAACATAGCAAAACCCGCAGCCATCCACATGACCAGGCATCCGCTAATCAGTAACCAAAAACTATCAAGTACATATTTCATTTCTACTGAAAATTCCATTTCATCTCCTTTGTCTAAATACTTTGTTTGTTAAAAATATTAAAGTGCGTCGTTACCCGTTTGACCGGTTCGGATTCGGACCGTTTGAGCAACGTCATAAACAAAAATTTTGCCGTCACCGATTTTTCCGGTTTTCGCCTTTTGCTCAATTGTTTCCAGTACCAAGGCAACTTTTTCATCTGGAACCACAATCTCTATTTTGGTTTTTGGAATGAAATCTACTTCGTACTCTGCTCCTCTATACAATTCGGTATGACCTTTTTGGTGTCCAAAACCTTTGACTTCTGAAACTGTCATACCAACAGTTCCTATCTCTGCCAGCCCTTCCTTAACCTCATCCAGCTTAAAGGGTTTGATAATCGCTTCTATTTTTTTCATATCCTTCCTTTTGAATTATTAACTTAACTTAACCTCAATCATCCCTCAACTTTCTCAAGGATTATACCATGAGCGAGTTTTTTTATATTTTTTCTGTAACATATTGTTATATTAAATTTTAATTAAAATAAGCTGCTGCAAAAATTTTAAATTTTAAGACTATATATGCTCAATATTTAATCAATTTATATTTTTATGACTATATTTTAATCATCTAAATTCATAAATATCCGTTGTAATATTAAAAATATTGCGCAAAATTTTATCAGATTATTTAATGAAAAACTATAATTGGTCATACCACTTTACCACTTGAAATTAAACAACAAATATGCTAGAATAAATTTCCTTTTGCAGAAAGTTACTATTTTAAAAACTTTCGGCAGAATAATTAAAGCGCGAAGCATCCACTAATCATAAATTATAAAGAGCCTTAATGAAGTCCATTACGATCACCGGAAAAATGCATCCAGGTTTTGACAAGATACTGACAGAAGAAGCTCAGGAATTTTTGTTAAAGTTACACCAAAAGTTCAATAGCACCCGTAAGACTTTGCTTGAGCAGCGTAAAGAGATTCATCAAAAGATCCTTGCTGGGCAAAAACCTACTTTTTTAAAAGAAACGGAATCTGTCCGAAAAGGCGACTGGCAAGTGGCACCAATTCCGGAAGATTTGCAGGATCGGCGCTGTGAAATTACAGGTCCGGCAGAAGCGAAGATGATGATAAACGCGCTAAATTCTGGAGCAACAATTTACATGACAGACTTGGAGGACTCGAATACGCCCAACTGGTTTAATCAGATACAGGGACAGGCTAATATGTCCGCGGTTTACGAACGTACTCTGGAATTTACCAGTCCGGTAGGCAAGGAGTATCGGCTCAATGACGGAGAATTAGCAACCCTAATTTTACGTCCGCGCGGCTGGCATTTAGAGGAAAAACATATTTTGATTGAAGGAGAAACTACTTCCGGTTCTTTGGTGGATGCCGGGCTTTATTTGTTTCATAACATCAAACGAACATTGAGCAAAGGAACTGGTCCTTATTTTTATTTGCCTAAAGTGGAAAACCATTTGGAGGCCCGCTTATGGGATGATGTTTTCACATTTTCAGAAAAGGAATTAGGAGTCCCACACGGAACTATAAAAGCCACTGTTCTATTGGAAACAATTTTAGCTTCCTTTGAAATTGATGAAATACTGTATGAATTGCGTGAACACATGGCAGGAATCAACGCCGGCCGTTGGGATTACATGTTTAGCGTGATCAAGAAATTTCGGCATCTTCCCGAATTTATCTGGCCGGAACGGGCGCAAGTCACAATGACCGCTCCTTTGATGAGTGCTTATACTGAATTGCTCGTGCAGACGTGTCACAAACGCGGTGCACATGCAATTGGTGGTATGGCCGCGTTCATTCCCAGCCGCCGTGATGCGGAAGTTAACAGAGTCGCGCTGGAGAAAGTTCGGGAAGACAAAGAGCGTGAAGCCGAGGACGGATTTGATGGATCATGGGTGGCTCATCCGGATCTTGTTCCGGTATGTACTGAAGTTTTCAGCAATGCTTTTGAGGAAGGACGAGTCCACCAAAAACATCGTCTGCGAGAAGATGTTAAGGTTACAGCAGAAATGCTGCTTGATTTTCAAATTCCCGGAGGAAATATTACAGAGTCCGGATTACGAAACAACATCAGTATTGGAATTCAATACATTGCGGAATGGTTGGGAGGCAATGGTGCAGTCGCTATTTTCAATATGATGGAAGACGCGGCGACTGCTGAATTATCAAGATCACAAACTTGGCAGTGGTGCCGCCATCCGGAAGGGAAGTTGGATGATGGACGGAAAATCACACTCGAGATGGTACAAAGTATGATTCCGGAAGAAATTGCCAAAGTCCGGACACTTTTCGGAGAAGCCTACAATGAAGAGAATATGAAACAGGCAACTGAATTATTTATTGAACTGATCACTCAAGATGAGTTTGAGGAATTTCTCACCATCCGCGCCTACGATCAGTTGGAATGATTTTTTAGTTTTAGCGGTTTGGGATGTTCCTCGTCAATGGTTTGTGTCCATTTTTCCCACAGCATCCGGATTCCTGTACCGCTTTCCGGATGCACCCAATCCGGACTTAGTTCGGAAAGCGGAAGCAAAACAAAACTGCGTTTTTCCATTTCCGGATGAGGAATTTTCAATTTTTCTGTGTTGATAATTTCATTTCCGTAACTCAAAATATCAAGGTCAATAATTCTTGATCCCCAGCGTTCTTTGCGGACACGCCCCAATCTGTTTTCAATTTGCTGACACTTTTCCATTAGTTCAAAAGGAGAAAGTTTGGTCAAACCACAAACCACCAGATTGTAATAATTTGGCTGCGGCATCTTCAAAAGCGGCTCACTTTCATAAATTGCGGAAACCCGAAAATTCTGTAACGGTAACGCTGCTAATTCACGGCAGGCCTGATTCAGAAAATCCAGGCGATTTCCCAAGTTGCTGCCAAGCCCCAAATGAACTAAAATAGCTGTTGTCATTGTAAATTCTTTAGTTGAAAAATTTGAAGTATGAGCTTAGCACAATCGCTAATACAGTCGCAAACAGAAGCAACACCGGTTAAGTCAAAATGATTCGCATTATTGCTGGAGAGTTCCGGGGGAGGAAACTAAAAGTTCCTGCGGGAAATGATGTTCGGCCAACTTCGGACCGGGTTCGGGAGGCACTTTTTAATCTGCTTTCTTCGCTGTTAAGCTGGAACGAAATGACCGTGCTTGACCTTTACGCCGGTAGCGGCGCCCTGGGTTTAGAAGCCTTGAGTCGAGGCGCAAAGCACGCGATCTTCGTTGAGGCTACGCATAAAAACTTGAAAATCCTCCAACAAAATATTGAGTTGATGTCGCTGGATTCAACTAGATTTGAACTCGTGCAAGACCGAGCAGTGCGCTGGATTTTTCATTTTACTGATCCTGAAAAACCATGTGTCGCATTTCTGGACCCACCATTTTCTGGAAAAGAATACGATCTCATTCTGGAAAAATTGGCACTACTTCCGGCAATCCGGACAGGATCGTTAATTGTAGTTGAATCACCAAACGCGAGAGAGTTAAATTTTCCAGCTAATTTGGAACTACTGAAACACCGCCGTTATGGCTCCGTTACATTGGATATCCTGCGTAAATGCTGAGCCGGCCTAACTACAATAATCTTGCCTTGACCTCACTACTAGCCTAAGCTAAAACGAGTAAAACGTTTCTTAAGCAAGTAAATTTCAAGATCCGAAATGAGTTTTTTAGACAAAATTGATAGAGCGGCTCTGCCTAAGCATGTTGCCATTATTATGGATGGCAATGGACGTTGGGCCACTCAGCGTCGTATGCCAAGATTTCAGGGCCACCGCTACGCTGTCAAATCGGTACGTGCCTGCGTGGAAGCCGCAGCAGACTTGGAATTGCCGGTACTGACTTTGTACGCCTTTTCGACAGAAAACTGGCAGCGCCCAAAAAAAGAGGTTTCGGCATTGATGAATCTTTTTTTTGAATTCCTGAAAAAAGAACTCGATACAATGCTAAAAAACAATGTGCGCTTTAAGCTGATCGGAAACCGTGACGGATTACCGGATTTCCTGCAGGAACGCTTGAGTCACGCTCTTGACTCCACTTCAGAAAATACCGGTTTATTATTGAATTTAGCATTGAACTACGGAGGCCGGGACGAAATCGTACATGCGGTCCGGATGCTTGCGGAATCGGTTAAAGCCGGAGATTTACAACCGGAAAACATTGATGAGTCTTTAATTTCTTCAAAAACCTACACGGCAGGTGTGCCGGATCCGGATTTGATCATTCGCACAAGCGGTGAGCTGCGTCTTTCCAACTTTTTGATTTGGCAGGCTGCTTACGCGGAATATTTTTTTACCGATGTTTTGTGGCCTGATTTTAATAAAGAAAATTTATACGAAGCGCTGGTTGAGTATCAGCAGAGAAAGCGCCGTATGGGACGTACAACTGATTCCGGAGCAAATTCGAAATCCTCTGCGGATGTGCCACTTCCCGTTTCTAGTGCGACAGTATCCTCAATTTCCGAAACTTCTGCCTGAGATTTATTATGAGTGACGCACCATCCACTTCTGACTTGTCCGCACGAGTTAAAACCGGAATTCCACTGGCTGCCGGAATTATAATCCTGCTTTTTACACCTACTTTTGTGATTGGACTTCTGGTGCTGGCTGTTGCGTTCATCGGAGCACAGGAGCTCACCAGTATGCTTGCTAAAAGTGACAACGATGAAACTCCAGGATTGCTTCCGGAATGGCTTTTGCCGGGTACTGCCGTGCTTATGGGTTTGGGTGCGTTAGCTGGGGAATCAGGACTTCATGCCGCCTTATTGATTAGTGTAGTAGGCTGGATATTTTATGAATTGATTTTTACGCCAAAAAGCGAACTCGCAAAATTATCAGCTTTAGGTTTCGGTTTATTCGGAATGGTTTGGGCAGTTTGGAGCGTCCTGCACATTACGCTGATCAAAGCACTTCCAGATGGAACAGCCCTGCTTTTTTACCTTTTGCTGGTCATAAGTTTCAGCGACATTTTCGCGTATTTTGGTGGAAAACGTTTTGGAAAATCTTTACTTGCGCCAAGTATCAGTCCGAAAAAAACGTGGGAAGGCAGCTTTTTCGGAGTTGTCGGCGGAGGAATTGTGGGGGCAGTATTTGGCGAACTTACGATGTCGATGTTCTGGCTATACGGATTACTGCTGGCCATGTTGCTGGCAGTTGTAGGACAACTCGGTGATCTGGTCGAATCCAAAATTAAACGACTCTGCAACGTAAAAGATTCCGGAACACTCCTGCCGGGACATGGAGGCATCCTCGACCGGATTGACGGACACATGCTTGCTGCACCGGTTTTTTACTATTTGCTGCAACTCGGATGAAATTTTCTGTGAAAGCAAAGATGCATATTTTGACACATGATTGGAAGTTTCACTCACAAAGGCTTGGAAAAGTTTTATAAAGACGGGAGCAAAGCAGGTATTCAAGCCCGCCATGCGACACGGATTCGTTTGATTTTAGCCCAATTGAACCAGGCAGAAAAGATAACGGATATGAATGTCCCTTCTCTCAAGTTACATGAATTGAAGGGAAACAGAACAGGTGACTGGGCAGTCACAGTTCAGACCAATTGGCGCATTACTTTTCGATTTAAAGAAGGTAATGCAGAACATGTTCATTATGAAGACTATCATTAGGTGCTACCATGAAAATGTATAATCCTCCCCATCCAGGAGAAGTGATCAAAGGATTGTGGCTGGAACCGCTGGGTATCAGCATCACAGAGGTTTCTAAAGCCCTTGGGGTCAGCAGAAAAACAATGTCAAATATAGTGAATGGAAACGGACGAATTTCTCCAGAAATGGCGGTTAGATTGTCACTTGCTTTTGGAACAAGCCCTGAAAGTTGGATGGGACACCAAACGGCGTATGACCTGTGGCAAGTGGAACAACATAAAAACGAGTTGCATGTTCGGCCGCTGAAGGTTGCGTAAAGTTGATTGAATTCACGGATGTAAATATGCTTACTGGGATATTACCGAATTTTCTTACGGTTCACAATTCACAATCAGTTCGTTCTGTCCACTCTACAAATGACGACTGATGAAGAATCAACCTGTTTGTGAAAAAAATGCAGAAATTTTATTCAATCGGTTTTTTCTGCAATCATTTCCATTGGGGAGTTTGGAGCTTTTTGCGCCATCTTCTGCTGAGGAGTTCAAAAACGGTTATGACACAAAAATCGCAGGAAGATCAGCTTTTAAGGAAATATACCTCCAATTCAAAGCACCAATGTTTTCAGAAAAACAAGACAGGTTTACTATTAGGACAACAGAGCATCAGCACAATTTACTTAAAAGCTATCCTCCATTTTCGGCTTTTTACGTAGCACCAACATTTCGCACGCTAAAGGAGCTTAACGAGGCACAAACCCAAATTGAAACTGCCAAGGAGTTTCTTCGATTCTTTGTTTGTATAGAGGTCAGTTGTCTTCCTCAAAAGATCAAATTTTTCCATTACGGACACGTTGATTCCAAGCGTGGTTGTCCTGATGTCCGCTACAAAGTCCCTGATGATGGCGGGGCAAAAATAGCGAAACGTCCAATTCCTGCGAAGCATCGTATTCTTGGAACCCAGTTGCTTTCCTTATTCAAGGAAGAACAAGTCGGACATACTGTTGCCTTGTCTCAAGGTATACCAAAAATCCGTCAAAACTTTGATAAAAAGTTGCCTATGATGTTAAACGAAGGACAGAGCGTGCAAAAAAATTTTGTAGATAATGAAGATTTAGCTGCAATGAACCATGACTTTGCAAACGTGTTTAACTTTTCAGAGTTTTGCACAATTTCTGAGTTTGGAGTTTTTATTCGTGAAAAACTCCGATAGTCGTTTCTGCAGTTGAAAAAGTCCGAAAATATTCAAACAATGAAAAAACTCACCATCCTCGGAGCAACCGGGTCCATAGGTCTTAACACTCTCGATATTGTCCGGCAGTTTCCTCAAAAATTTCGAATTGAAGCCCTGTCTTGCCGGAATTCGATTGAGACGCTGGCAGAGCAAATAAAGGAGTTTAAGCCGCGGCTAGCGTGTGTGGATACCATCGAGCAAGCCCGTGAATTGCGGGAGTCATTCTGCAATGGACACTACGCTCTGGAAACGAAATTTGTCTGTGGTGTTGAAGGATTAGTTCAAATTTCCAGTGATCCGGAAGTTGATCTGGTGGTGGCCGGAATAGTAGGTGCGGCAGGATTGCGGCCCACATTTTCTGCTGTACAAGCAGGGAAAATCGTTGCCGTGGCTAACAAAGAACCTTTGGTGATGGCTGGAGAGCTCTTCGTAAAAACAGCCAAAAAAACCGGCGCAAAGTTGTTGCCGACTGACAGTGAACATAACGCGATCTTTCAGGCACTGCATGATGAACCGCCGGACAGAATCGCACGATTGTTCCTGACTGCTTCCGGAGGGCCATTTCGGGATCTTCCTTTGGATGAGTTTGAAAAAATTACTCTTGCCGAAGCACTGAATCATCCCAACTGGGAAATGGGCCGAAAAATCACCATCGACTCGGCGACGATGATGAACAAAGGTCTGGAAATAATCGAGGCACACTGGTTGTTCAATACTCCGGTTGCAAAGATTGATGTGTTGATGCAGCGGGAAAGCATCATTCATTCGATGGTGGAATTTATTGACGGTTCTTTTTTGGCGCAAATGGGACTTCCGGACATGAGGGTTCCAATCGCCTATTGCCTCGGCTGGCCTGAAAGACTGCCTTTGGAAATTCCACGTATGGATCCGGTTTCCCTGAAAACACTCCACTTTGAAGCAATTGATCCAAACCGCTTTCCGTGCCTTCCACTTTCCATCAAGGCAGCAAAACAGGGGGGCGGCGCACCCGCAGTTTTGAATGGGACGAATGAAGAAGTGGTTGCTGCTTTTTTAAATGAGAAAATCCGTTTTGTTGACATCTCCAAAACTTTGGCTTCCGTGATGCGTAAGTTGGATGAAACTTTGCAACAAACGGTAACGGATTTTCCGGATAAAATTCCTGACTTCCTGCTGAAAATTCAGACCCTCGAAGATGCGGTTCAAGCAGATCAGTGGGGACGTGAACAAGCCAGAAAAATGCTGGAACAAGTTCTATAGATGACTTCCGATAAACAAAATAATTTGGAGTTGCCGAATTTGCTGCTGTCAGTGCTGGAAGAAACTTTTAGTATATACAGGCTTGCTCCTGATGCATCTTTGCCGGAAGCTGTTAGTGAATGTGATTTTTACAGTCTGAGCAAAACTACTGAGGAATTGTCGCTGGTTTGTCCGGAACATCTTGCAGTAAAAAGTGATAAGAGCAGCCCGGATTGGAAGTGTTTAAAAGTAGCAGGTCCACTTGATTTCAAGCTGACTGGAATTCTCGCAGGCATTACTGAGGTTCTGGCCAAGGAAAAACTCAGTGTTTTTGCAATTTCGACATTTGACACGGATTACATTTTAATCAAAAAACAAGACTTAACACCCGCGATTTCTGCACTAGAACGTACAGGATATAGATTTGAATAACCTCTAACATTTTATTGTTTAATATGCTGACAACTATTTTATCTTTTTTAGCAGTACTTGGAGTGCTGATTTTCATTCATGAACTCGGACATTATCTTGCGGCACGTCACGTCGGTGTACGGGTAGAAGCATTCTCAATCGGTTTTCCGCCGACTGCATTGTCGAAACAAATTGGAGAAACTGAATACCGGATTTCCTGGCTGCCTGTGGGAGGTTACGTTAAATTGTTCGGTCAGAATGTCACTGACGAAGACGCAAACGATCCGACAAATTATGCCGCAAAATCCCTTTTTCAGCGCCTTTACATACTATGCGCGGGTCCGGCAATGAATCTTTTATTCGCGATAATTTTTATGCCTTTGGTGTTTTGGATCGGCATGGATGTTCCAGCATATCTAAATGAGCCTTCCATAATCCATAAAGTTCAACCTGGAAGTTATGCGCATGAATTGGGCATTCAGGCAAACGATGAAATAATCGCGGTTAATGGTGCCAAGATTAAAAACTGGGAAGAACTTCACCGCACTCTGGGACAGATTTCTCCTGCGGAAAATTTGATCCTGGAAGTTGATCGAGCCGGAAATTCTATAATAATTGAAGGTTCCGGAATTGAAATGCGCCGCAGCCGTAATATGGGATGGTCTCCTTCACTTGCTCCAATAGTAGGAGGATTCACCGGAAATTCGGCTGCTGAAAAAGCTGGCATTCAGGCTGGAGACAAAGTAAAAAGTCTCAATGGGCGGCCTATTCTGGACTGGAGTGAAATCTCTCCAGAAGTACAGAAATTCATGAAATCCGGCGATAAGACCGCAGAAAGTTCTACAATAAAACTCACAGTAGAACTGGAAAGAAACGGAGAAGTGGAGTTTGTTGAAGTTGCGCCTTATTTTGAACCAAAATCCCAAAGATGGCTTTTAGGAATGAGCATGCAAAAAATTTCTCGTTCACACGGATTTGGTGAGTCTATCGTTTTGGGTAGCTCTCGGTTGTGGTTTTTGACCAAAGCCACCTTAAGTTTCCTTGGACAAATGTTTCAGGGTGAAGGTTCGATGGACGACCTTGGAGGGCCGATAAAAATTGGTATGGTAATTGGTGACGCCGTACGGAGTGGTGTCGCGGAACTGTTTTTTCTGATGTCGTTCATAAGTCTGCAACTTGGTATTTTCAATTTACTGCCGATTCCGGCACTTGATGGTGGACACATTTTCATGCTGCTACTGGAAAAAGTTAAAGGCTCTCCTTTGAGTATTGCAATGCGGGAACGGACACAAATGATTGGTTTTTCTGTGCTAATTACTTTGATGATTTTTGTGACGTGGAATGATTTGATGAGTTTGTTTTGAACTGTTTCTTTCCATTCACAACTCTTCCAGTGATGTTTCCTTTTTAGTCTTGAAGAGTAGTGTTCCACGGACTATTTTCTTTGAACTCGCCTACCGCCTTACTGCCATCATTGAAATAAAGTATCCCTTGACCATGTTGTTTTCCATCTTTCCAGTCTCCTTCATACTTGTCACCATTAGGCCAAGTATATGTTCCTTGACCATGTTGTTTCCCTGCCTTCCATTCTCCTTCATACTTTCTCCCATCCTCATAAGTTAGGGTGCCTTTACCATCACTTTTCCCCTCCTTCCATTCTCCTTCATATTTGCCTCCATCCTCATAGGTAATGGTTCCCTGACCATGTGGTTTCCCGTCTTTTAGATCACCAACATATTCAACTTTGTCTGAACATCCAACAAGTAAAACACATAATAAAATGGACGTAACTGTTAGTAAATTTTTCATCTCATCCAGATCAATTAGAACTTTTGAAAATTAAGAAATTGCCGTTTATTTTACGAGAACTTAACATATACCACCATTTGCAATATTTTACAAGAGTGAGTGAGTTCAGTTGTTGAGGATTTCAGCAACTCAATCTGCTGTAAATTCAATTACGCTCGAAGGAAATTCATCTCAGGGAAGAGCTGTCTATCAATTCGACTTATATGAACCTTTCAAGTGGTTCTCCAGTGATGCGAAATTCTTGATTTTGCCTGTTCCCGTCAAAGGATTAATCCTGGGATCAGATCGCGGCAGTAATCGCTTGGCCAAGATCTTCTGTATTACCTTTCCCACCCATATCGGGTGTCAGGTCAACGCCACTCCGAAGAACAGTTTCAATAGCGTTCATAATCGAGTCATGCGCTTCGTTATAGCCAAGATGCTGAAACATCATTGCGCCCGCCCAAATTGCTCCGATCGGGTTCGAAATTTTCTGTCCGTAAATATCAGGAGCAGAACCATGTACCGGTTCGAACATAGATGGGAATTCATGTGTAGGATTAATATTAGCTGATGGTGCAATCGCGATGGTTCCGGTACACGCCGGACCTAAATCGGACAGTATATCGCCAAACAAATTGCTGGCAACAACCACATCATAATGCTCAGGCATGCGCACAAAGTTAGCAGTAAATATATCGATATGGTACTGATCGACGGTGACGTTCGGATAGCTTTTGGCCATCTCTTTTACACGTCTATCCCAAAACGGCATTGAATGGATAATACCATTCGATTTCGTTGCTGATGATAAATGCTTAGCATCACGTGATTGCGCTAATTCAAAGGCATACTTAAGGATTCTATCGGTACCGCGACGGGTAAAAATACTTTGCTGAGTGACGATTTCATGCTCGGTACCTTCATATTGAATTCCGCCACTTGCCGAATATTCACCTTCTACGTTTTCACGTACAACGTAAAAGTCGATGTCACCAGGCTTCTTGTTTGCTAAAGGACAAGGAACGCCTTCAAACAAACGGACAGGTCTTAAGTTAACATACTGATCAAATTCACGACGGATTGGAATCAACAAGCCCCATAACGAAATGTGGTCCGGGACTGATGGAAAACCAACAGCACCCAGATACACCGCATCAAAAGGGCGTAAAAGATCGATACCATCTTCAGGCATCATGCGGCCAGTCTCGAGATAGGTTTCACAAGACCAATCAAATTCTGTCCATTCTAATTTCAGACCGTGCTTCGAAGCAGCAGCCTCTAGTACAAGTACACCTTCCGGTATAACTTCCTTACCAATACCATCGCCTGGGATTAAGGCAATTTTTACATTTTTTGACATGATCAATTACAGTTTAGTAGTTAATTTTATAACCAAAATTAAAGTAATAGGAATATCGAAAAGCCTAAAGAAAATAAATCAGGGCTACTTCAACTTTTTATGGTTTGACCTCAAATTGATTAGTATGGATAACTTAAAGAAAAGCCTGGTGGACACACAAAGTAACACAAATAAAGACAAGTCGTTTCAAAAATAATTTGTTATATCATACTTTTAGTTGTTTTTGATTTTCATTGAAGAATTTGACTCATGTTTAACATCGGCAGGAGAACAGCGAGGGCAATAAAACCTACCGCGCCACCAAGAATTAGAATCAAGACTGGTTGCAAAAGTGTGGTCAGTGCCTCAAGTAAGTTGTTTACCTCTTCTTGCATCCTGTCTGCCACTTTTTCCAGGAGTTCATCTACACGTGCAGCTTCCTCTCCGATTGAAACAACATGACGCACATATTCAGGAAAATAATCAATCCTGGCCATAGCAGCGGAAAGAGGGATACCTTTGTTGTTGACATCAATAATCAGTTGATCCAGTTTGTTGATAAATATTTTATTAACGACAACGTACTTCGAAATTTCGAGAGCCGTTTTTAAATCAACTCCGCTTTTAAGTAACGTTCCCAGTGTCTGGCAGTAACGGGCAACCATGACTTTAATCCGCAAGCGGCTCAGTAGCGGTAATTTTAATTCAATCTTATCTTTCCATTCCCGCCCTCGTTTGCTCCGGAAAAATGATGTTACGCCAACTACAATTCCGAAAATCGCCAGCATCAGTAAAAACCAGTGATCCACCACAAAATCGCTGACATCCATTAAAATACGGGTAGGCAGAGGCAATGCCTCCTCCTGATTTTCAAAAATACGCGTGATTTTCGGAACAATTGTCGTGACCATAAACATGACCACAGCCAAACCAAAAACCATCATGAAAGCAGGATAAATAAGCGCGCCTTTTAATTTTGAGCGCAGACGTTCCTGTGCTTCGTAGTAGTCCGCAAGACGAATCATAATCGCACCCAGATTTCCAGCGTTTTCTCCGGAACGTACCATACTGACGTACATTGCAGGAAAAACTTGAGGATGCATTCCCATTGCTCCAGCTAATGATCCGCCTTCCACCACCCGTCCACGTACATCCGAAAGAACGCTTTGAAATCCGGAATCCTCAGTCTGCGGAATAATCAGCTGAAACGCCTTATCATAAGGAATTGTTGCGTCCAGCAAAACTTCTAACTGACGCGTGAATTGCGTTAGCGTTTTTCCTGAAACACCTTGCTGAAAAGAAAATTTCGGTAGTTTAATTTTAGTTGATTTTTCGCCTCCGGAAAGTTTTACACGTGTAAAACGACTGGTCCGGATTTCTTTTGGAAAAAGATCTTTGCTGCGTAAATACTGGCGCACCTCGGATTCCGTTGCGGCATCCGTAGTTCCCTTGTGCAAAGTGCCTTCACCATCAAAGGCCTGGTAATTGTAAATTGGCATTTCCGGTTATTGTTTCAAAAAATTTTCCAGTGTCCCTTTAACTTTTTGCAGAGAATCGGGGTCATCAGGATTTACACGAGAATTTGAGGATCGCACATTCCATTTCCATTGGTTTCCGGAATCATCACTCATTACACCCTGCCGACCTCGACCGTCTGGGGCATATTCCGCTTCCGCGAGAGCATAGCCCTGACCGGCAGAATTTGAGCTTGCTTCCAAAACTACAGAAATAAATTCGTACAGCGGATTGTCCGGATCATCCGAAATCTGGCTCGCTTGAATTTGCTTGGCCGCATTCATTGCCACACGGGCACGTTCCCGTGCGGTTCGTGCTTCCGGAGCGATAATTCTTACCTGCAAACGTGACCGTGTTGAACTGCTTTGGTCTTCAATAAACAAAATTTCATACGCCGGAATCGTACTTATTTTGCTGGAGTTATTTATTTTACGGTCCGCTAACTGAGTTAGCAAAACTAGCAGTAGTGCGAGAAGGAAACCTATTCCGAGTAAACTCCAACGCTCCCAACTGTGTTTTAAAAAAGGCAAAAAACGACGCAAACGCAACATCAACGGTGGAAAAAACGGAATGCTCCATGCCGCAAGCAATGCACCTGCAAGTGGTGAAATAAAGATCATCCCAAGTCCAAAGGATAATGTCAGTGCTGACAAAATCCAAGCCATCGTATTTTCGTCACTCTGACTCGATTTAATTTCTGCAGATTTTTTGCTAGAAGAATTTTCAATATTTTCGAAACCATCTGCTAGTACCGGAATTGCAGGAACATCCACAACTGCCGGTGGTATCTTTGCGGATTCCTTCTCACTCTCTTTGGCAACCAGGTAAATGGAAGTACACCAGGTATTTTTGGAATATAAAGTTGCTTCACATTTTGGATTTGGAACCGGTAAATTTTTTAATGCCTTTTCAAGAGGAAGCACCAAATTATGAAGTTTTCTACAAGAAACAGAACAACCTGTGGCGTTAATTTTAACTTTTGTTTCTTCTTTTTGCTTGAGATCCAACAAACGGGATTGGTGTGATTTTTGTTGGTACTTAAAGGATTTCCGGCCAAGTTTATCCATGAAAACTGCAATGTTCCAATAGAGCATTTGCAATATCTCAAAATTGAGTGCCTTTTTTGTTAAATCTTGAAAGAGCCCCCAAATGACATCATTTTCTTCTACTTCCGCCTTAGCGGATTTAGAAAGTTCTTTCTTTTTTTCAGCAAACTCTTTGGAAGTAATTCCAAATGTACGTAACTCTTCGGGTATGGAAACAGCCATGAAACACAAGATAGTGAGGTTTACGCTTAACAGTTGACGGTTGGGAGTTCTGACCGTAAACTAGAGACTACCAACCACTATAATTATACACGAGGAGTTTAATATGGCAATGGACTATCACCCATTGAAAAGTGTTAGCGGATTTTCATGGCTGGGAATAAACCTGGGAATTAAGGACAAATCTTTAGATTTTGGAGTAATTGCATCAGAGTGCGAATGTTCCGCAGCAGGTGTTTTTACACGCAACAATCTTCCGGGTGCGCCGGTAATTGTTGGCAGAGAAAATATAAAAAATGGACAACTGCAGGCAATTGTTGTTAACTCTAAAACCGCAAATGTTGCAACAGGAAATGCTGGAATTGAAGATGCGAAAAATATGTGCAGATGGACCGGAGAAGCTCTGGGAATTATTTCGGAATTGGTTTTGCCTTCTTCAACAGGCGTGATTGGTCAACGACTGCCAATCGAAAAAATTCGGGAAGGTTGTAAAATGATTCCTGAACAACTTGGTTCATCTCCGGAATATATTGAAAAGTTTGCTCGTGCAATCATGACGACAGACTCTCATCCAAAATGGAATTCTACTGCTATTGGAAATTCCACTTTGCTCGGAGTTGCCAAAGGAGCCGGTATGATTGAACCCAACATGGCGACCATGCTCAGCTTTTTTGTAACTGATGCCCAACTTAGTTCTGAACAACTGCAACCAATGCTTCGGCGGGTTGTCGATCAATCCTTCAACCGCATTTCAATTGATTCTGATACTTCAACAAGTGACACCGTCATCATTCTCGCCAATGGGCTGGCAGGGCCGGTTGATGCTGAACAATTTGAAAAATCTTTTACAAACCGTGGGATACAATTAGCTAAAGAAATTGCACGCGACGGAGAAGGCGCTACTAAGCTTATTGAACTCACAGTTTCCGGTGCAGAATCTCAACAAATGGCTTTGCGGATTGCTAAATCAATTATCAACTCGCCGCTCGTCAAAACTGCAATCCACGGGGCGGATCCTAACTGGGGACGTTTTGTGATGGCTGTCGGAAAGGTTTTCGAGTATCCGGTGCCTTTAACAGATTTGTCAATTCACTTTGGAAAAGGAAGCCAAATTCTAACTGTTAATGCCGAAATCCTTGAAGCAGAAACAGTAGATTTGGATGCTATTTCAAAACTACTACAAAATCCAGAAGTTTTTATAGAAGTCATTGTTGGCGACGGGAAACATTCCGAAACGGTTTGGGGTTGTGATTTGACAAAAGGCTATATTGAAGAGAACGCCTTTTACACAACGTAAAACATATTGAGTCAATTCGGAAAAAGGATTCAGCTTCAAACAGCTAGTAGGAGTTGTATTTTTTCCGTCATAATATTTCAAATATAATTCAGGTATCAATTTGAAAAACAGCAGAAAGCAGACAGCAGAAAGTAAGTCTAATACAGGAATTTTGCTGATAAATCTTGGCACTCCGGCCGCACCGAATACAAGAGAGGTTCGTGCGTATTTGCGGGAGTTGCTTTCCAACGGGAGAGTATTGGATATTAACCCTCTCGGTCGCTGGTTACTGCTTAATTTTTTAATTCTTCCATTTCGATCCAGGAAGTCTGCTAATGCCTACCGGAAAATTTGGTTTGAAGATGGATCTCCGCTTTTAGTCTATTGTCAGCAATTAAAAATCGCCCTTGCAAAACAATTTTCTGCAGAGCAAATTCCTGTTGAGTTGGGGATGCAATGCGGACAGCCTTCCTTAAAAAGTGCTGTGGATCAGCTTCGCAAAGAGGGTTGTGACAGGATTATAGTTTTTCCCATGTATCCGCAATACGCTTCCAGTTCTTATGGTGCGGCAGTTGAAGATCTTTACAAAGAAATTTTGCATGACTGGAATATGCCTCAACTGCGAATCATTCCGCCTATTTTTTCAGATTCACGTTTTATTGAGGCGTGGGCAAAAATCGGTTTGCCTTTTCTTGAAAACAAACCGGATCATGTGTTGTTCAGTTTTCACAGCCTTCCCATACGGCATTTGCAGAAAAGTGACCACAGCGGAAATTGGTGCAAAAATGATGGTGCCTGTTGCCTGGAATTAGTAAATGAGAACCGTAATTGCTACAGCGCGCAGTGTTACCACACAGCAAAATTGCTGGCTGCACATTTTGACTTGTCTGCGGAAAAATGGTCGCTAAGTTTTCAGTCAAGATTTGGAAGAGATGAGTGGATCAAACCAGATACTGAACAACATCTCACAGAACTTGCGGAACGTGGCGTAAAACGGGTTATAGTTTTTTGCCCGGCATTTGTCGCAGATAGTCTGGAAACATTGGAAGAAATTGGAATTCGTGCGGATGAACTTTTCCGCAAACACGGAGGAGAAACATTAACACTTGTTCCTTCACTTAACAGTCATCCGGAATGGGTTGCGGCTCTGACTTCAATTATCCGGCAACAGTTAGCCGGATAAAATACAGACGAATTAATTTTTCCAAAGTAAATAAACTTTTGCACTCATGCCTGCTCTTAACTTGAGGCCTGGATTTGCAGCTTTGACATACAAAGGGAAACGCCCTGTTTCCGGATCTGCTGTCCAGGAGATGCGTTCAATAATTCCTGAAAATTCTTTGTCACGAAAACTTGGTGTCGTAAAAACAACAGATTGCCCCTCCATGATCATCGGTAAATCTCCCTCTCCCACTTGAATCTCGATTTCAACATGCTTGATGTCGATGATTTGAAAAAGAACTGCACCTCCACTTATCACTTCTCCTTCTGCGAATGATTTGGCAGTGATAATTCCTCCAATTTTTGCTTTAATCAAAGTGTCTTCAAGAGCACTTTCACGAAGTCCAACATCGTGTTTTGAACGCTCTACTGCTAAACGCGCATTTTCAACTCCCAGCTTGGAACCTTTTATATCCTCTCTTGAACGCTCAAGGTTCAGAATGGTATTATCAACATTTATTTTTGCTCTGCTGATTTCATGTTTGGAACGCTCTAATCCAAGTTTCGTATTTTTTAAGGCAAATTCTCCCCGGCTGTATTGTAAGTGCAGTACGTCCAATTGCGAACGAGTAGACGATCCTTGCTCAAATAATGTCTGTTCATCTTTCAGCCTGCGTAGAATGTCTTTCAAATTTGCTTCCAAATCTTTGACATTGTTCCTGCTTACCTCAATTTGAATCTGAGCCAATTCAAGTTGTTTCTTACGGTCTTTTACATTATTTTCATTTACCTTTACCTGCACATTCGCCAGTTTCAGTTGGCGCTCACGATCTCTAACATTATTTTCATTGACTTTGTGCTGCAAATGAGTTAATTCCAATTGCCGATTCTGCGTGTCATTATTGAGAGTCAGCAGCAACTGGCCTTTTGAGACATGCTGATTTTCTTTAACATGAAGAATTTCTACTCTCCCCCCCACACTGGATTGCACCTTCAATGTGTTTGCCGGCGCGATTATTCCTGACAAAGAAATTGGTGTTTTGAATGAGTTTTGAAGTTCTGTTGCATGGGTTGTTGCTAGACCGAATAACGGCCATATTAAGAAAACACCAATAATTTTTTTACTGTTCTTTAAATAATTATACATTGGATACCTTTTTGCTGATTTAGTCATTGTTCTACTTAGAAAGACGAGTGGATTTCTCATCTTTCATGGTTTTAGTCTCTACTAGACTCAAAGGGTTTAATGTGTAGTAAATACATCATTCCCGGTTCAGTTCATATTTCTCATTAAACTCTCCAGTTAAAGCAAGGAGTTCCACCCGGATTTTTTCTTGACGAATCCGGATAAGAATTTCCTGCTGTTCAGCTTGCACCACGTCCTGTTGATATTGAGAAATACGATAGCTCGTGCTTTTACCCAACTTGAAGCGCTCAATTTCATTGCGCAACTGATCTTTGGAAAGTTTGCTCACTGCTGCTGCAGTCTGTTTTTCCTTTTCAATTAAACTCAAAGAGCGCAACAGAGACTGTGTACTCACGTTAAGTTGAGATTTGCGATCCTCTATTTGCAGAGTTAATTGCTGCTGTTCGAGACGTTTACGTTGGATATTTTCAATAGTGGCTTGATCACCCAAAGGCACTTTCCAGGTTAAAGTAATGTTCATTCCGTGGAGATCACTTTTGCCAAAATCGGCAATTCCGCCAAATTGATTTTTGCTGTAGCCATTCAAAACATAAGACAAATTCAAATCCAAATTAGTTTTTTGCTTATTCAGTTCCTGTTCTAACTGATAACGATTTTGTTCCAACGAGGCTTGTTTCAACCCAATTTGCGAGTCATTCGCATAAATTTTTTCTAACAGTGCAGAAACATTTTCTGTCACAGCCACTTGTGTTGCCGGTCTGTCCCCTGGATATAGTCCGACTGGCAGGTCTTTTATATTGAGTGCTGCACGAACCTGATCTTCAATACGCAGTGCATCCAAACGTGATGAAAGCAAACTTTGACGATTCTTCATCAATTGTGTTTCAGTAACTCTTACTTCTGTAGAGTTCAATAGACCCGCTTCCAGACGAGCCTGATTGTCACGTAAAAGTTTTTCTGAAAGTTCTACCGCCTTTTTCTTAACCTCAACCATTTCCAATATTCCAACTAAATCCCAATAAATTGATGCGACTTGTTTTAGCAGAGACAATTCGGTTTGCAGCGAATTTAGCTGGCCTCTTGTCACACCGATTTCTGCCAGCCGAACAGGAATGTCGTTATATTCTGTGCCCGAATCCTGAAAAAATGGAATAGAAACCGAGCTGGTCAAACTTACTGTGCTAAGAGTATCTCCAGTACTTCCCGATGTAACATCACCACCCATTTCCAAAAGAGAGAGTGTTGTAGATTTTTTGCTGTTCTCAGCATAAGTAAGGCCATAAGTAAGGCCGCTATCCGTTTTCTGGCTATAAGCTGAAGAAAAAGTCATACTGTTAGTACTGCTCCCACAAAGTTGAGATGGTGAGCAACTTGAAGAAGCAGAAAGTGAAGGCGTTTTAGCATAACCAAAACTGGTTGTCAGGTTGGGAGTGTTTCTTTCTTGTGCAGCAATTACTGCACGTTGTGCAGCATCGTTGCCGATTTTTGATGCTTGCAAAAGTACGCTGCGTTCCAGCGCCAACTGTAAAACCAGCTTGAGCGAAATTTCCGCCATTTCCCTGCCATCAACCGTTTTCAAATTGACAAGTTTCAATAACTGGGATGTTTCTTCACTCAATGATGTCTGGTCTTGAGCATGAACAGCACCCCACCAAAAGAGGCACAGCAATGGAAAAAGAGTCAGGATTTTTATTATATTATTCAATTTCAAATTTTCTGTTGGCGGAAAAAGCAACTTTAAATAGTGTCGATATTTCATTCTCTAAGAGAAATCAATTTTAGCGTACATTAAGGCAGAAATCATTTCCGCGGTGTAACGAATTGTATCCAATTCATGTGCCTTCAAACTTTTAATAACTTAAGCCTGAAACGTATTCCGTTCTATTATTATTGATTTAAACACAAGTTTCATGCTATTCCTAGCATTTTACATTATACCGATAAAAGCACCGCATTATGCTATTACGGAAAATAGTTGAATGTTTTCAAGACCGGAAAAGGTATTGCAGAATAAAACAGAAAGGACAAATATGACAGACAAAAAGAACTTCAGCGAACAGGATTGGAAAGAGCGGTTAACTCCGGAACAATTCGAAATTTGCCGAAAAAAAGGAACCGAACTGCCCTTCAGCGGCAAGTATCTTGATACTAAGGCCAAGGGCACATACACGTGTACATGTTGCGGGAATGCCCTGTTTTTATCCGAAACGAAATTTGATTCCGGATGCGGATGGCCAAGTTTTTATAATTCACTAGGCGATGATTACGTCGGCGAGCAGGAAGATTTAAGTCTGTCACGGCAAAGGACAGAAGTAATTTGCAAGCATTGTGACGCGCATTTAGGACATGTTTTTGAGGATGGTCCAGCACCAACCGGTTTACGCTATTGCATAAATTCTGTTTCGATTGCACTCGAAGAGGACGAGGAATCTTGATCTGATTCTCTTTTCCTGTCAAACTAGCATGATCTATTAATATTTTGTTAAGACATTTACTAACATGAAAATTTGTTCCGATGTGGATGGTGTAATCTTGAATTACATTCAAGGATTTATTGATTTCACACAAAGAGAAAATATCCCATACACCCATGAGCCGGAACTTTACGGAGTCATCCGAAATTTTCCAGACAACTTGGGGATGCGGGATCAATTCCATGCCGGAGATTCTCTGCGTCAATTAAATTATTTTGATGATTCGCTGCAAATCCTGAACATGCTGGCTACTCAGCACGAATTGCATCTTGTAACTGCTTTGGAGCCTGAACAATTTCGAAAACGAGAGGAAAATTTAGCCGCGCTAAATTACACTTCGCTGCAATGTGTGGGCGATATTCGTAAAGAGCAGATTATTGTCGAGGAAATACAACCGGACGTAATGCTTGAGGACCGCCCGGAACTGATTGAAGCTTTTTATAGTGCCGGAATTCGAGTTCTATTTCCTGACTGGCATCCCTATACTAAAGGTATGGAACGTTTTGGAACCCCTTTTTCGCGTTGGCAGGAAATTCCGGAATTGCTGCAAAATGCATCAAAATCCAACTAAATTTTTCTGCTCATACTTCAAACTATAATAAAATTAAATGTCTAATAATTATTCCATCTATTTTGCGGGTGATTTATTTAACCATAAAGATTTGATCGGTAATCTGCTTTTGTCAGAAGCCATCGAAAAAGAGTCTTCCGGACGTTACATTTGCGTTGTTCCGCAGCATCTGGAGCAAAGTACAAACCGTTCAATTGATATTCGCAATAGTGATTTGAAAGAGGTTGTCAAAGCAGATTTGATTCTGCTTAATTTTGACGGAACAGAACTTGATTCAGGAACAGTAATAGAGTTTTTGTTTGCCAAAGCCCTCGATATTCCGGCAGTAATTTTGCGCTCAGATTTTCGTGCCGCAGGTGATCAGGAAAGGGGCGATCCGTGGAACCTGATGTGTTCCGGATATCCACGAACCCGTTCGGTTTCTTTGAATGCAATGTCCTGGTACCAGGAGGCATGGAAACAAGGCGGAGGTACTGCCGCAATTCTGGAGCGTTTTTACGGAAAACTGTCAAAATTGATCAATGCGGAATTTGACCTTGTTCTCAAAGAACCTTCGCTTTTTGACAATCAAGAAATGCTCTCAAATGTTTATGAGTGGGCATTGCGTTTTCCTGGAAATGGTTTTGCAGATTTATTCAGTGAAGAAGAGCTCCGGAATATACTGGTTGCCAAACAAAACACAGGTTCTGTTTTAACTTAATCCAAAATTATTTTATGGAATTTGAAACAGTAATCGGTTTGGAAATACATCTCCAGTTGGCAACAGCATCCAAAATTTTTTGCGGCTGCTCCACAGAATTCGGTAAACCGCCGAACGCAAATACTTGCCCTGTTTGTCTGGGACTGCCTGGCGCCTTGCCCGTACTGAATCGTCAGGTTCCGGAGTTTGCAGCTCAACTTGGAATTGCCCTAAATTGTGAAATCCGACTTGAATCTCAGTTCGCGCGCAAAAATTATTTCTATCCTGATCTTCCAAAAGCCTATCAGATTTCACAATTTGATCGTCCTATTTGCGAATATGGTTGGCTGGATATTGAAACTGAATCCAGGGGAAAAAGCAGGATCGGAATCACACGAATTCACATGGAAGAAGATGCCGGAAAACTGGTTCATGCTGACGACAGCCCTGAAAGTTTGGTTGATTTGAACCGCGCCGGAGTGCCCTTGCTGGAAATTGTGAGCGAACCTGACGTACGTTCCGCAGAAGAGGCAAAAGTCTACATGGAAAAAATTCATGCGATTGCTACCACAATTGGAGTTTCCGTCGGTGATATGGAAAAAGGGCA
>JAESQU010000148.1 GCA_016764995.1 SAR324 cluster bacterium
ACCAATCTATTACCGTTACCTCGACGAAATTAAACCCTGGGGAGCGCAGTCAAGAGATGGAGATTATGTAAATAAAGCGGCAATTGAGGGAAAGATCGGAGGGATGGCTCATGTGGCGTCCATGATCAAAAAGTTGAAAGACGAAAAGCCGGGAAAAAATATGCTGCTTGATGCAGGGGACACTTGGCATGGTGCAGGAATTTCGCTTTTTGATAAAGGTGTCTCGATGGTAAAAATCATGAATGCCATCGGCTATGATGCGATGACTCCGGGCAATTGGGATTTTTTTGTATCCGAAAGAACAGTTTTTGGATTTGATTGACTTGGCGGATTTTCCGGTGATTGCTTACAATCTGACCGACAGAGAATGGGAGGAGCCGGTTCTGGAACAGTATATAATCCGGAAAGTCGGAAATCTAAAAATTGCGGTTATCGGCTTAACTTATCCCTGGACTGCTTTAACTTCGGCCATAACGGGAGCCGCACAGTGGTATAAGTTTGGAATCAAAGAAGAGGAAGCCCGGGAACTGATCCGGGAAATCAGGGAAAATGACAATCCTGATCTGGTGGTTTTCGTTTCACACGGCGGTTACGGATTGGATCAGAAATTCGCAAAGAGAGTAAACGGAATTGACATTTACCTCAGTGGACACACACATGAAGAAGTTCTTGATCCGGTAGTCTGGAACAATACCATCATCTTTCAAGGCGGTGCACATGGAAAGTATGTTGTGAGCCTTGATGTTGATGTCAAAGACAAAATCATTACAAATTTCGATTATCGCCTGATCAAGGTGAGACAGAATCAGGTTGTTCCTGATCCGGAAGTATTAAAATTGGTTGAAGATGCTTACCGGCCTTATCAAGAACAGTTGAGTGAGGTGATCGGAGAAACCAAAGTAATGCTGCATCGGCGTGACTATTGGCAAAGCAGCGTGGGTAATTTGCTGACGGATGCGATGAGATCGACTCACAAAACAGATATTGCTTTTTTCCCTGCCTGGAGATACGGCGCGACATTGATGCCGGGAAAAATAACCGCAGAGGATATTTATAATCTCATCCCGACTGATGGCCATGTTTTTACCTATTCCATGAGGGGAAAGGAACTTAAAAAGCTCCTAGAAAATATTTTGGGTTCTGTCGTCAATAAAGATCCATACACAAGAGTCGGCGGAGATATGATTCGGTTTTCCGGGATGAAACTTATTGTAAATTTAATAAAAACTTCCGGAAATCGAATTGTAGAAATGACTGTTGGTGGAAAAGAATTTTCAAATGATGCTGTTTACAGCATTGCTTCCGCGCACACTAGATTTCAGAACAGTCCACTTTTTGGTGCGACGTATGTCAAAGATACAGGAAAAGTATTTGTTGATGATTTGATAGCGTATATTAAAAATAATTCGCCGATCACTTCAACCAAGGATGACAGAATAAATATTTTGGGATTCGAATAAGTTGCTGAAATCATCTAGCTAATTTTAATCGAGAAGAATAATGGCAAAAACAATCCGCGATCCGCGCATAAGAATTTCGAGGCGTATCAAAAAAGATAAAGTGTTTAAGGTTAAAGTCAAATTTGACCACCCCTCGTTTACAGGACTGGGAATAGTTGACGCAGAAACAAAACCTGTTTTCAGCAGAGCAATTCCTGTTTCATTTATCAGAAACATGTTTGTCTATTATGGAGATCAACTGGTCAGCCGTTTTCGCATGTCATCCGCAATTGCCGATGATCCTCTCTTCACCTTTAAATTAAAAGCTATTCAGGAAGCTCCAATCAAGGTTGTTTTTGTGGATAATCAGGGCAAAAAGTGGGAAGCATCCAAAAAGATAAAATTCAAGAACTAGACTTGTGAGAAAAGCTAATGCCGCATATTTGCTTATTGCATTTCCTTTTATTTGCTGATTGAACCAAGGTATTTATGAAAATATTTTATAGTTTAATAATTTTGTCATTGTGCTATGTGATCATGGTTTCACAAGCCGTTTTTGCCGGAACAGTCGAAGAGGAATTTAAGATAGAAGGCCTAATCTCTCCGGCAAGTCCGAAAGCATTACAATCCGCGCTACTAAAAAAATTGGCTGTGAAAATCATTGAATTGAGACTGAAAAAAACAAAAACAGGCTGGCCGGTACTCCGTCTTCAGTTTGATACGGAAACCATCTCCAGAGAAAAAATTGAAAAGGTAATCGGAGAAATTGAGGATCCTGCGGGACACAAATACAAGGTGCATCACGGGCCGTTGCTGGCTAATGCCCCACTACTCGATGAAGAACAGCAGGCAATCGCAATCCTGGGTGATACTCCAGAGGCATTTCCAATCATGAAAAATCCAATTACGGATAAAGCTGCTTCAGCAAATCGTGGCGAAAAATTATTTGTAAATAATTGCGTAAAATGCCATGGTTTTACTGGGAATGGTTATGGAACTGTTGCTCATGGCTTCACTACCTGGCCCCGCCAACTGTGGGCTTGGAACAATACTGGAGAAGAAACAGACGGATATCTATTTTGGTTTATTACAAATGGTCGTTCCGATATGCCGCCGTGGGGCTTGATCCTCTCTGAAAATGAGCGTTGGGATCTGATAAATTATATAAAAACTCTCAAGAATCCTGGCGATGAATAGTTACAAAGACCTTTAGAAAAATAATTTCTTAAAGAGGTTTTATCAGCAATTTAAAATGGATGTTGCTCAGGATATTGTTAAAGTAAATTTTTCAGGAATTAATTTCGAAGATATTCTTGCGGATTTGATCAAGGAAATTGAGATGCGGAACTATCTGATTACCCGCGTCAGCAATATTGATAACATCCTTAAACGTCGTGATCCCAGTCTTGGAAAGGAAGCTAAGTTCCGCTATTACAAAATTGTTGAATTTTGTAACCTCGAAAGTTGCAGCCAACTGATTTCATTAAATTTGCTGGTTGGCGTTTTTATGCCGGTGAAGTTTGTAGTCTATCAGTTGATTGGTGAAGACTTGATTCAGATCTCCTACTTAAAACCCACCGCATTTTCCCACCTTTTTAAATCCAATGAAATGACGGTAATAGCAGAAAAATTAGAACAAGATATGCATGATGTGCTGGCAGAAATTGATTTTTGAATCAGGAAAGTATTTTTAGTTGCAGAGGACAATGACGTTAAATAAAAAGCAGTTACTCTTCCTGGTGACATTTTTATTATTGACTGTCACAGCCTCCGCTTTCGAGCACATTGGATCGACGGTTAACTTTATGGAATATGAACCAAAAGTCATCCAAAAAAACCTGCACCGGCAAAAACCATTTTTTTTGCTTTTTGCCGCACAATGGTGCCATTGGTGCCATGTCTTCAATGATAAAACGCTTGCTGATGAAAAGGTTTATCATTACCTTAACAAGAATTTTGTCAATATCTTTATTGACGCGGATATCAACAGTGTGGCCTATCAGAAATATAAGGCAAAAGGAGTTCCATATACGGTTTTTTTGAATCCGGATTCTTCCCTCTATTTTAAATATTCCGGAACACTTTACGCAAAACCTTTCTTGGAAATTATTCAGGAAGTTAATCAGAGTGTAAAAAAAGGGCTGTCTGTCAATAGAGAAGAAAAAGAAGCCTTTCAATACTATCCTCCAACACAATTCAATAAAAATACTCTAGCAAATTTTCGCAGAACCTTTGTAAAAGGTGTTCTGGACAATTTTGATTTGGAGGAATATGGAATTGGAAACAGAGCAAAATCGATACTTCCGGAAACTTTCATCTACCTGTTAAATACCGCAAAAGACAAAAACAGACAAGATTCGCTCCGTTGGATTTCAGCGACACTTTTAAAAGCAATTGAAAAAATTTATGATCCGGTTGAAGGTGGTTTTTTCCGCTATGCGGAAACCCGCGATTGGCAAGTGCCTCATTATGAAAAAATGGCAGGATTAAATGCAGGGACGGCTTTGCTGCTCTACAAAGTCGATCAGGAAAAGCCTCATCCAAAATTGAAAAAAGCAGCAGAGCAAACCATTGAATATTTGAGCAATACTTTGTACAATGCGGATGTCGGTTCTTTCCTCAGTTTTCAGGAAGCAGACACAAGCTACTACTTTTTGAATAAAAATAGACGGGCAAATGTTGATCCGCCATTTGTAATAGAAAAAATATTTACAGATAATTTAGCAGTCACTCTAAACTATTTATTGGAGGCACTAAATTACACAGGGAATAAGTCTCTTGAAAAAAAAGTTCTCAGTTCACTTGATTTTCTAGCCGAAATGATTCTCAATAATGAGAGGCTTTTTCATTATTACTCAGTTCCCGATCAGAAGTGGCGTGCAAAAAGTGGTTTGGCGGACTATGCTTTCCAGGCAAAACTTTTTCAGCATGCGGCTGCTAAATTCCAAAGTGAACGTTTCCGGCAGGTTGCTCAAAAAATTCTGCATGTTGCACAAAGAGAATATTTTGATGTGGAAAAGCAGATTTTTATTGATCCGGAATTGGCTGCGGAAGATTATGAGTACTTGATGGAAATGAACGGAGGATTTGCATTTGGTTTTATGGAGCAAACTAAACTAACTGGAGCTCAAACAAGCAGTTCCGCAGTACCGCTGATTACATATTATTCCGGACTGGAAGAACTTCTTGAAGTCAGGTTATGGGCCGCTAACGACTGGGAGTTCCTTGAACGTTATGCTTCTTTCCTGAATGCCGCAGACCAATTATATGCCTCAAGCACAAATCCGTAATCCTGAACGTAAATCTTTAAAATCAACACCACAAAGGAGATAAAATGGGAACATACAAGCGTCAAGAATCTTATCCAACAAAACAACATTTTCAAAACTTTGCCAAACTATTGATCCTTTTTACGGGATTGACCTTCTTTATGTCCGGATGTATAACTCTCGGAAAAGACTTTCCTGTTTCAAATGTGCCGTGGATCAAGATTGGAGAGACCACCAAAAGTGAAGTTAGAAAATTATTTGGTGCTCCGTGGCTTTCTGGGAATCAAGATGGTCAACTTGCATGGACTTACGGTAACTACGATTATTCTCTTTTTGGAGAAAAAAAAGCCAAGGATCTAGTAATTCAGTTTGATGACAATGGAGTGGTTACAACGTACACTTTTAGTACGACCGAGCACAACGAATAATGCGGAAACGCCAACTGCTTCACAGAAACTATGTTTTTTTCTGCTTGCAAAAAATAATCGCTTACATTATATGAAAAAAATAAAGTCAAACAACTCTTCCGCTCTCATTTTTCTAACTCTGTTTTTTCTGAGTTTTTCTGCTTTTACTGCAAGTGCCCAAAAAATCAATTTCGATGCTGAGCCCCTTGCCGCAGAAGAAGCGTTTCTGATGGATTACATCGTCAGCGGCCCTTCCGAAGCAGTTATTCGCTGGCAAATTCCAAAATTTTATTATCTGTACAAAGACAAATTTGCGTTCAGCAGCAATGATTTTATTATCGAGGACGTTCATTTTCCTCCTGCAGAAACCAAGAATGATCCGTATTTTGGTTTAAGTGAGGTTTACTATGATGTTGTAGAAGCCACCTTGCGGCTTACTCCAAAATCCAAGAAAAAAATAACTGGGATTGTTGATGTCACTTACCAAGGCTGTTGGGAGGGAGGGATTTGCTATCCTCTGCTAAAAACTTCTCTGACGCTCTCCGGACTCTAATCGAGCAGAGCCACGCTCAGGGAAAGGTTTTTCATCAGTTAAGGCTTGAAGTTATACTGGAGTTTAAGGACTCAACTTCTTCAGTTCAAATAATTATTGTTACGTTCTGAAGAATAGGATAATTTTAAAGCAGAAATAATTCTTCATACTTACATTCACTTTCGTTTTATTGTTCTGATTCTGAAATTCCCACCACAATATCAGTAATTTCGTAAATTCTTAAATCTTCCCGCCACAAATTCGCATCTGCGCTGACAACAAGTTCTCCATCTTTATGCTCTATATTTTTGACATGTAATTCGAGTTGCATGTACTTGTTTTCCGGTAAAATTTGTCCACGATATTTCCAGACGACTTTAGTCATTACCGGAGAAAAACGCGGATTGCGGAATGAATTTCCGAGACCTTTCTGGATCGCGAACGCTTGCAGGGCTTGTATGATCGCTTCAAGTCCAAGTGAACCTGGCATCACCGGATCCTGGTGAAAATGACAAGGGAAAAACCAATCTTGCGGATTCACTTCTTTGCTGGCATAGGCATAACCTTTTCCATATTTTCCTCCTTCCGGAACAAGTCTGATTTCATCGGAATAACTGAGTTGTCCGCTGCACAAATGAAAATGAGGTTGTTGCGGATTTTCACCTAATGCCTTCCGGAATTCCTCAGAATTCAGTTGAAGTAAAATCGTGTTTTCGTCTGGATTTTCTTTGATCCACGGAACAACTTTTTTACCACTGTCCAAACCAACTTGATTGGCAAGAGCATCATGGGTGAAATAGCCAAACACTGTACTGCCCTCATAGAATTTTTGTCCGTCACAACTTAAAGAAAAACGATGATTCTGGATGATAGTATTACCTGAAGCAACTGTGCTGAGCAACTCCACCTCATTCACAATAGTTTTGCCGCGCAAATCCGGACAACTCAGTAAAGTTCCGTTGCCGTCAAGGTTCCGGTAGTGCAGGTCAATTTTCGGATAGGTTAAAATCGCGCCGGACTGAGTTGAAATGAATCCGCAGGGCTGAAGCGCAATTTCCATCAGTACAGAATAAGGCATGAGAGTTGGGTGTGAATTTTCACGGAAAAACCATGCGTCTTGCGGAACATCATATTCACTTACAATCGACATCGGTTTTTCAAACTCCATTCGCTTTCCGTGCAAATCATAGACACGTGAAATCAGCTGCAAATCTCCATTTGGATTGCGCTGCATCGGACGGTTTTTGTAAACGGCGAAATCTGAACCAAAGCATTTAGTAACGTCACCCAGGGCAAATTCCCAAATCATTTGTTCATCCGCAACCAGTGCGCGTTTGGCTGTTGGTGGCTGAATCGTGGATTGAAGTTTAAGTGCATCAGCATCAGAAAAGGCTTTACGCAGATCTTTGCTGACTCGCAGCGGATTTCCGCCGGCCGAACTTGCGGATTTTTCTGCAAGTTGAACGCCTAAGTCACGGAAATCTACTACAATTCTATCTCCTACCAAAATATCAATATCCGCAATTGCATACGGATGCGGCTCCAATCCAATTTCTTTGACTTCCACATGGTATGTTATCTTAGGGTCACCCGGAATCACTTGTCCCCTGCAACGCACAATTTGCGGTAAGCCGTGAATCGGCTGAAATGTCGCGTCCTCCACCAAAGTTTGCAGACCAAGATGAAGCAGGAAAAACTGAAGTAACTGTACACAACCTTCTGCCATCAAGGAACCGGCCATCACCGGGTCATCCTTAAAATGACAGGGAAAATACCAATCATCCGGAGCTAAATCTTTTTCAGCGACAATGTATCCCAGCCCAAAGGCGCCACCGTGCGGTTCTACTGAAAGGACTCGGTCTGACATCAAAAATTGGTCGGGTGCGTTTTTCAAAGAAGGATTTCTGCCCTGTTGATTATATTCTACGCCAAAACATCCTGCAGGATTTCCATTTGAAATTTCGAGTAATTCCTGTCGGCTAAACGAAGTTTTCGTACAATGAAGTAAAGGCGGAAAATATATTTTTTCCGCAGCTTGTTTTACTTCCAGTTCTTGGGCGGTATGAATAACTCCGCGTCCCTGTGCCAAATCTTCATCTGAAAAAAATCCCGCGCAACCGCCATCCATTCGCAGTACCATTTTGCTGCCGACAAAACATTCATAATTAAAAAAGAACAACAGGTTCTGATCATGTTTTGCAAACGAGTTTATGGAAATTTCGTAACGTAATGTCTGCCCTTCAAGCGGCATGTCAGCGAGGTAGGTCAATGTGCAGTCCAGCAGGCGGTAAACCTGCTCACCCTTGCATTGAAAATCAATTCCCAAATAACTGATCAGCATCAAATCGCATTGACCGGACTCAACTGCAACGGCCCAGGGAATTTGTCCGTCGGTTGTGTACCATGCGTTGTTCGGAATGTCGTATTCTGTGGTGATTGTTGACGGTTTAAATTCACCCAGTTTGCCGTCAATTTTTGTAACACGACTGACCAGCAAATAGGGTTCCATCGGCAAACGCACATAACGCCGATACGAATCTATTTCCGCAAATTCCGGTCCAAAAACATTTGAAATATTTCCGCCTGCCAGTTCCAGTAAATCCTGATAATCAAAAATTGCTGGAGTTGCCGCATTTTCCTTCTGAGCGATTGATGAAACTGCTTGGGTCTTAAAATCATTTATGATGGATTGTTCATTGCCGATTGAAAATTCTTTGTTTAGTAATGTTCCAATTAGTCCGGAAAATTGTTGAAGTCCTTGTTGTCTCACCTTTAAAAATGTCGCATGTGCCGCGTTTCTGCGGGAACCGTATTCACCGGGAAAGGGTGAAAAAGAAGGAACAGTTTCAACAAGTTGAGTGCTGTGGAGTTGATTTTCAATCATGGGAACTGGAGAAAAATGTGATGTTTGATCAAAATTAGAAACTTTCCCCGGCACGTCGTCTGGGGCTACCAAATTTGAAGAGGCACTGCGCTTCATACCACTACTCTGCAATTCCGAATATTCCGAACTTTGAAATTCTTTAGCCTGAGCATGGTTCTTAAGCGGAGTCGAAAGAGAGTCGAAGATTGATACCCCTGAACTTTGAAACTCTGAAACTTCAAAACTTTTAATCTCTACCCCTTTTTCAAAAACCTGCTGAATTGGTGTTCCTCCCAGTTTGATAGTTTGCGGAAGTTGTTTTAGAGGTTGGTCTGGAACTTCCGGAAAAAGCGCTTCCAGCTTTACCGGAACACGGTGGCTGATCAGACTGGACAAGGCCTTAAGAATCATTGCTCTATTATCGGTACCCTTTCGGTTTACACTAATTGAGAGGTTCGGACGCATTCCCAATGTTTTGCTAATCCATTTTGAACATGTTGCACGAGGTCCTAAATCAACAAAAATACGTGCTCCATCTTCATAAACTTTTTCAATCAACCTGCTATAATCAACGGTTTTTCCATAAATGGTGGCAATATTGTGGCTCAAAGTTTTGCTGTCGAGTTTTGTCACTCCATAATCAATTGCAGAATAAAAATCAATTTTCGGACGTTCCACAACTCGGTCAGTGTGGATGCGTCTGATTTCTTCATATTCTGTTTTGACCGGTTCACAATGCACTACATCTGTGACAGGAATAGGATGAACCGGACGCTTCAGTTTTTTGATCACCCTTTCACATGCCGTAGGCTCACCGGCAATCACGACTTCTTCCGGTGTGTTGATCAAAATTAAATAAACATGCGGTTCTGTATCCACTAATTTTTGAATTTCCACGGGAGGAATCCGGAGGGTATAACAGCCCCAAAGTGCTTCATTAAGAAATTCATTTTCGCCCAATTTCCACGCCTCCCGCACAGCATTCATCGGTCCCGCCAAGCGTTCAGAAAACAGCTTTGATGTATTCAAAATGTCGCTCATATTAGCCATGCTTTCCCACACACCAAGTCCGTAAAGCATTGATATTTCACCCATGCTGTAGCCAAAAGCAATTTCCGGTTCAAGACCAAAACCTTTGCGCATCACGTGAGTATTCAGCACCGCGGAACTGACTCCGCTTTCAAACATGGCGATAGGACTGTGGACAAAATCTTCCTGAAGCGCGTTGATTTCTACATCGCTCAAACGCTCCATCGTTCGTGGATAAAGCCGGCGTTCCTGCAAAAGTTCTCCCAAATAATTGCTGCCGCGCCGTTTGTCTGAGGGGCCGGTTTCGTTGAGAAATTTTTCATCTAATTCATGCAGTCCCGGAAACATTTGAAATAAGGAACGCCCGCAATCCACATACGCGCTAAATCCACCCGGATAAGTGAACGCCACCTTGCCTTCACGCGACAATGGCGCTGCGGTAAAATAGCTTCCTTTTGGAGAAGTCCAGTCGCCGTTTCCGGAAAATGAATTTTCAATTCCGGACTTTGCCGCCGCAATTTCCTTTTGCAATTCATCACGTGTAGCACCAATCAGGACTGCCGCGAATTCTGCGTCATTATTTTTTGAACTAAGGTAATATTTGCGAGCAAATGCTGCCGGTTCTTTTCCTGACTGCAAATCATTTTCAAATTCCAGCAAAGTTTTCCGGATACCACTCAAATCATGTCCCATCAACATAAACAAAGACAAATCTCCGGATTCCGCAATTTCTATTTTATGACGTAATTTCTGCGGAGCTTCCCCCAAAATCACATGCGAACAAACATTATCCTGTCCTAATCCGCTAATTGCGGCATGCCTTTGTTTAATTCCTGGTTGGATCAACCACGGACGCGACTCCACCGGAACATAAAATTCGTTTCCGGAAAGCAATTCTGTTTTGGGTGAAGTCCATTCCGGAACACCTGGAATAAAGCGATGGTGCAGACATAGCGCTGCCTTGATCAAACTTGCCATTCCGGAAGCCGCGAAGGTATGCCCCAAATTGGCTTTGATTCCGCCAATTGCGCAGCTTGAGTTTTGTCCGCAATATACACTGCTTAATCCGCTCATTTCCACTTTGTCCTCAACTTCGTTTCCGCTGCCGAAAACTTCCAAAATTCCAATCTCTTCGGATTTAAGCTTTGCTTTTTTTAAGGCATCTTTTGCTGCATCTTCAACAGATTTTGCAGAAATTCCGTTTGAAAACGCTACCGATTCAAGTGTCGCATAAATCTGTTCTTGGTCTTTTTTCGCATTCTCGATGCATTTGAGAACCACTGTTCCAGCACCTTCTCCAATCATCCAACCATTTACATCCTGATCAAAACTTAAAGTCGCTTTTCCGGAATTAAGAGGTGATTTTCTTTTCCGCAGCAAAACCTGTTCCGGACTTCCTGCAAGATCCACCGCAGTGATTACTACCGCGTCAACGGTTTTGTCAGCTAACATCATTTGCGCGATTTCAAGCGCTCTGAAAACAGAATTTTCCTCAGCAGAAATTGTCATCGCCGGACCCGAAAAATCCCAGAGAGACGAAATTCTGGCTGCCATGATGTTGCCGATAAAACTTGTAAAACGGTTGATTGGAACTTCCTCAAGCAGACTGTCTTTGGCGAGTGAAATCAAATTATTTCGTTCTTCATCGCCCAGCGAGATTCCTGATTTTTCCAAACTATCTTCAATTTGCGCAGCAAGATTGACTCTGCCTCGGAAGCGGTGAATTTCGAGCTCTGTTTCCATAGCGACCAGCACCGCCACATTTTGCCCTTCATGCAGATTCGTTTTTTTAAGTGCGCGATCTGTGACTTCAAGAGTCAGCAACTGTTGCGGAATCAGCCGTTCCTTTGGATTTGGTTGCAGCTTAAAACGGAGAAAATCCATTTCAAACGATTCCAGCCAAGCACCTTGCTGAACTTGACTTAATTCAGGATGCTGCTCCAAGCCTTTCCAACGCTCCGGAGGCAGTGCACGAAAATGCTGTTTATTGTCATAAATTGTTTGATAAAATTCATGCAGTCCGTTGCAGCCGCCGAAAATTGCTTCCATGCCGACAATGGCAACTGCTGACTGTTGATTTTTTGCAGAGGTTTTTTTCTGTTTTGCTTTACTGCGTTTATTATTAGCATTTGCCGCTTCAAAAACGACGTGCGCATTTGTTCCGCCAAAACCAAAAGCACTCACTGCGGCACTGCGTTGCTTTCGTTTGTGAGGCCAGTCTGAAGTCTGCCGGACAATTTGATTTGCGGACACTCCGTCATTTTTGGAAGTCATAACATCTTCAATACCAACGGTTGCCGGAATGATTCCATTTTGCAGAGCGAGGATTACTTTTGTCATTCCGCCCATTCCGGCGGCAGTCAGCATGTGTCCCAAATTTGATTTAACTGAACCGATTAACGGTTTCGTTTTGCTTTCCGCAGGAGAGTCAGGAGACGCAAAAAAGAGTTCCATTGAATCCAGTTCTACCTTGTCTCCAAGTGGTGTTCCTGTGGCATGGCATTCGATATAGTCAATTTCCGTGGAAGTTATTCGGGAAGAATCATACGCCCGTTCGTAGGCCAGAATCTGACCTTTGGAGTTTGGGCTGAGTACAAATTGCCCCCTGCCGTCATTTGACAAACCGATGCCTGAAATTACCGCATGAATTTTGTCACCGTCCCGTTCCGCATCATCCAGACGTTTGAGCACAAACATACCAGCGCCCTGACTTGCGAATAATCCGCCGGAGTTATTATCGAGCGGTGCACTGATGTCTGGATGTTCCGGATATGCGTGAAAAATCGAAAATCCCATGTTTACAAAAAACGGATCGGCGGCGCTCACTGCTCCGGCCAGCATTAAATCTGTTTTTCCGCTTTGCAAATAATGACAGGCCAGCGCCACTGCATACAAGGATGAAGCACATGCTGCATCCAGCGCCAAACTGTGGGCAGACAAACCCAAAGCCTGAGCGATAATTGATGCGGGAAGTCCAGAAATACGAGTATTTTCAGGGGCATAATTCTTTTCATCTGTAAATGAATTCAAGCTGAAATCAGAACGATTCAGCGCTTTTTTCAAAAGCGGATCCAGCACATTCTGGTATAAAGGCAGGAGCAAATGATTTGATGCTTTTGTAGGAAAAGAAAGATTTCCCAGCACCACGCCGCATTTTTTCAGGATTTCGGCTTGATCAGCATAACCGCTGTCCCGCAACGCTTCACGAGCCACATGCAGAGGCCATTGAAATGTTTCTCCAAGTTTTTCGATTGTTTCCGCAGGCAGTAGGAACCCTTCCGCATCCAATGAAAAATCACGGATGTAACCTCCACGCGCGCAGTAAAATTTGTCGGCTACCCCTTTTTTATCCGCAAAAAAACGGGACGGTTCAGCCTCCAGATTTGATTCAGTCGCCGATGTGCAGGTGTTTTTTCCCTGTAATAAATTTTGCCAATATTCTGCAGGAGTATTTGCCTCAGGAAAAAGACACGATAGGCCGATGACGGCAACAGATTGCATTTAGTTTTTATCTCGAATTTTGTTAGTGTGGAGATACCATTTTTGTGCGGGCACGGTGCGTACCTGATTATTCCCCGAAACGGAGTTCGGGGCTACCAACTTTGAAACTTTGAAATTTTGAAACTTCCCTTACTTTTTTTGCTCAGTGCCTCAGTGCCTCAGTGCCTTTTTTTACTTTGAAACTTTGAAACTCCATTCACTTTTTACCAAACAACGCATTTAAAGATTTGCTCAGGGTTACTTCCGCGCCTAACATTCGCGCATACATCAAACCTTTTTCATCGTGCAAAAACAGGTTTGCGCTGAGGGCGGTCGGGGAATTCTTGTTGACAGACATGCTCAAATAAAACCGTGTTTCAAACGGGACTTTCCGGAAATGTTCCAGCATATCCGTTTTGAGGGGTAAACTTCCGGATTGATGAAATCGCCAGGCCCAAATCAACATTGCCTGAAAAGCAAGGTCAACAGCAAAAGGATTGAAATTTTGGGATGCGAACTGACCTTCTTCGGTGGAAGAAATTTCAGGCAAACTGCATTCCAGCGTTAAACCTTGTTCATTGATATTGAGCACCTGTTCAATTCCCTGAAATTTTGGTCCGTGAAATAAAGTGCCGTCCTGATAAAAAGACGAACCAGGCAAATTGTGTGTATTACTCAAATCAATGCGATCATGCAGCGGAGTCTCCGGAATTTGCTGTACCAAACGGACTTGTGTGCTGTAATGAAAACGGGGTCGTTTTTTTGCGGAATTTCCGGAAGCGGATTGACTTGAAACCTTGATCTCAATCTCGGCAAAATTGCCGTTTTCACGTGCTGTTTCCTGCAATTCCAGTTTATATTCATTCGCCAGTGTTCCATCAAATTTAATTCCGTTCAGCACCTTGAAATTATTGCAGCGTGAAAGTTTAAAGCCGGGAAGTGCCTGTTCGCAGGCATCCACCATCCATGACATGGCGTGGACTGAAGGTAAAACCGGATTTTCGCCAATCTTATGATGATGAAAAACAGGACTTGATTCCAAATTTATCTTACGCGAAATTTCCCATTTGCGGAAACCCTTTTCCGGCTCATTTGGAACCACCATTGAATTTCCAACCAGTACAATCGGATTTGACTGTCCTGTGGATGTGACCTCTTCCACAAACACACGGGTTCCATCTTCAACCGAAATCACCTCAACGTCGCGCTCCTCAAAAAGCCGTTTCAATTCCGCAGTAACCATTCCGCCTTCCCACGGCCCCCAATTGAATGAAGTAACGTGGCATTCAGGATGGTTTTGCTTGAACAAAAGCGCAATTCGGTTCAGTGCCTCATTCGCCATTGCATAATCAGACTGACCGGCATTTCCGTAAAAACCTGCGGCAGAAGAAAACAAGAGCAGATGAGTTAATTTTTTTGGATCAACACTATTCAAAAGGGCATCAATTCCATTTATTTTGGTTGAGCAGACCGCATCATAATCTTCAGCAGTTTTTTTCTCAATCAACTTATCCGCCAGAACACCTGCGCCATGAATAACTCCTGTCACATTACCATATTTTTTTACCGCGTGAGCAATTGCGGATTTCATATTTTTTGCATCTGTTACATCCGCACTGACGTAATCAGCTTGCCCGCCTGCGTTTTGGATGCGCTCAATATTTTTGCGGATGGCACGTCCTGCTTCCACTTTTCCAACGAGCTGATTTACTTTTGCCGGTGTCGGTTTTTCACCTTTTTCAATGAGCGTCTGCATTGCCGTCTGCTTCAATTTCATTTTATCCTCGCCGATCGACTTCGCCCATTCCGGTTCATCTTCGAGCGGAGAGCGTCCCAATAAAATAAAATTACAGGGGATAGTTTCAGCAAGTTTGACCACACATTCCGCCGTCACACCTCTTGCGCCTCCACTTACTAAAAATACCGATTTCTCCGTTAAGGATTTACCTTCTTCCGCGGTTGTTAGATCACGAATAATTTTTGGAAGAACTGTCATTCGACTTGTTCCAGCCTTTCCCGAACTGGAATAGCCGACTTCATTTATCCGCAAATCCGGATCATGTAGTTCCTGTAAAATACAGTTTGCCGCGATTTCATCTTTTAATTTCGGTTGCAAATCAACAAAGCGGCAAAAAACATCCGGCCATTCCACTCCGGCTGTTTTTGTCAGTCCTGAAAGTCCACTGCTTACCGCACCGAATTGTCCAGATCCCATTCCAAGTTCGCCGTCGAGACGTGTCACTGCCAGAAAATGGCTGCGTCTTTTTCCGGACTCAGCGGCTTTCTGCAAAGATGAACAAATATTTTTTGCTGAGAGAAATGCCTGCTTGAGAAAGACATTTGTGCCGCCTTCCAAATTTGATTCTGAAGAGGATTTGGAAACAGGATGAAGGTGAATGAAACCTCCGATGCTGCCGTGTTTTTCAGAAAATGATTTGAGTGAGGATTGTAACTCAGTTTCTGCGGAAGAAGTCAGCTCGATGAACGTGGTATCTTTGGCAAACGCTTTCCGTTTTTTGTTCACAAATGCAGAAATTTCGGAAAATCGTAAAATTGCGGGAGTCCAACCTTGTTTACTTAAAGCATCCGCCAATACCGGCGCCAAAGCTGAACCGTCGTCTGTGAGTAAACAGATTGGATTTTCCGGAAGTTCTGTATGCAGGAATCCCGGAGCATCAAGTGGAACAAGCTGTGCTAAACCTAGAGTGACACGATGTTCCGGAACCGTAAATTCAGACTTTGGGTTCAGGAGTTTTTTTTTAATGCCTCAGAAGCTGTGGAAACTGGAGCGGGAATAATCGACGCACCGCTGGTTTCAGATGGAGCAAGAGAACCCAAATGATCAACAATTTCCTTCAAGGTTCGCAATTCACCAATTTCACTACCGCTGACTTGAGGCAAATGAGGAAGCTGTTCCTGCAGTGACCACATAATTTCAACACGCTTGATTGAGTCAATACCAAGGTCTGCTTCCATGTCCATGCTCAATTCAAGCATTTCTACAGGATAGCCTGTTTTTTCGCCGATGATACTTAAAAGTGCCGGAGCAATTTCGCCAGAAACAGCTTCCAGTTGCCCCGCCGCGCTGCCGTTTCCGTTTCCGGAAGAAGCACCACCTGTTACTGATGTTCCGGATTTGTCGCTCAGATTTTGTACCGGTGCGGCAGCCTCGCCAACTGAAGCGGGTAGAATCGTTTTGACATGTTCGATAATTTGCCCAACAGTCCGGAGTTCCGCAACATCGTTGGCGCTAATTTGCGGCATATCCTGAAATTGCTCCTGCAATGACCACATTATTTCTACACGCTTAATCGAATCAATTCCTAAATCGGCCTCCATGTCCATGCTCATTTCAAGCATTTCTGCAGGATAACCGGTTTTTTCACTGATAATTGACATAAAAACCGGAGCGGGATCAACACCATTTGTCCCTGAAATTTGGGGAGTTGAGAGAACTTCGGCGGCTGGACTTTGTTCCGCGCTCACATTCGGTTCCAGTTTACTTTTTAAGTGATCAACGATTTGACCAAGGGTACGCATTTCAGCCAACTCATCACCCGGAACTTCGGGCAGCTGCGGAATTTTATCCTGAACTGAACCAAGTATTTCCACGCGCTTGATTGAATCAATGCCGAGATCGGATTCCATATCCATGCTTAGTTCCAGCATCTCTTGCGGATAACCGGTTTTTTCGCTGACAATGGCCAACATAGCCGCAGTCACATCATTTGCGGAAACTCCGGAACTTGTCGCCGAAAGCACTGCAGTTTGCGTTTCAATTTGAGCCGGAACAATTTCCTGTGTTGTGGAAACGCCCGTTTCCAATTTACTCTGTAAATGCTCGACTATTTCACCAAGTGTGCGCATTTCCGCTAACTCATCTCCTGGAACTTCAGGCAGTTCCGGAATTCTATCTTGAACTGAACCCAGAATTTCTACACGCTTGATTGAATCAATTCCGAGGTCGGATTCCATGTCCATGCCAAGTTCCAGCATTTCAGTTGGATAACCTGTTTTTTCACTGACAACTGCCAGCGTCACTTGTGAAATACTTTCAGCTGAAACTGTGGTCTTTGCCGTAGAAGCAACAATTGGTGCGGAAACAACTGGAGCCGGAGCAGTAACCGGAACCGAAGGAATTGGAGCGGAAACGATTGGTGCAGGAACCGATGGAACTGGAGTTGGTGCAGGAACAGAAACGACCGGAGTCGGCACAGATGTAATCGGAGTTGGCACAGACACAACCGGTGCTGAGATTTGAACAGCAGGAATTGCTGCCGGAACAGTTGCTAAATTTTGCCCGGAGTTGCCCAACTGCTGATGGGTGATGCTTAACGCGGATTGGGTTTGTTCAGACTGCTGATGCAGATATTGTTCATGTACACGCAAAGTTTCCCCTTGATGTGCGTGAAACATTTGCATCTGCTTATCTACTTCCGGCGGTATTTGTGTGCCTTGAGCAGCAAGTTCAATTTGCTGCTGCATCAACTGATAAACTGTACGTGAATACTCAGATTGCTGATCCAGGTATTGACGATGAACCTGTAAAGTTTCGTTTTGGTGTTGATAGAAACCGGACAAACTGCGCTCCAAAGTTTCCAGGACTTGAGTCGGTGCAATAGATTGCTGAGTTGAAGGCTGTTGCTTGCTCATGGTAGAGTTCTTTGCTGTTCCTTGAATTGCGGTTTCTGTTTTTATTTGTGGTGCAGGTATTTCTGTCTGCTCACTTTTCGTTACAACCGGCGCCGTAGGAATGCTTGCTGTGGGAGAATTTGATGCTGAAACGGTCGCTGAAATTGAGTCTGAAGTGGAAACGGAAGACGCCCCGTTACTCACCAGAAATCCGTCATTCAGCGCGTTTTCAAAATCTTGACGTGTTGCATCGCTCACATAATTTGTACCATTCAAACTTACACTCATTCCAGACTTTTTAGCAGGTGCATGTGGAGCAGGCAGAGCATAGGGGTCAAATTTTTGTAAAGGCAGTCCAACCACACAGAGTTTGACAATTGCTTCTCTGAGCAGCAAGTCACTGTCCTTTTTTGGATTTTCGTTGAGCGCAACGGCTGTAAATTCTTTATCAGCAAGAATATTTTCTACGAGTTTAGTTAAGACATTTTTTGGTCCAAATTCGATAAATATACGTCCGCCATCCTGATGAATATTTTCAATTTCTTCGCGGAAACGTACTGAATTCAGGATATGTGATTCAAGTTGTTTTTGAATTGTTTTTGCGGTGGTCGGATATGCTTTTGCGGTGGCGTTTGAATAAACAGGAATTTTCGGTTTGTTAAATTTAACTTCGCGGATTGCTTTTGCAAATGGTTTTTGCGCGTGTCCCACAAGTGAAGTGTGAAATGCCGCAGACACCGGAAGTTTGACAACCGTGTATTTTTTTTCTTTCAGAACATCATGTGCTTTCAGAATAGCGTCAGTCGGTCCGGCAAGCACAACCTGTTTTTTTGAATTCAAGTTTGCCATTACAATTTCCGGAAACTCCGCAACATCCGCTTCGAGTTTCTCCACTTTTCCCATTACGGCCAACATACTTCCGGCATCAAAATTCGGATCATCCGGAGCCGCCATTGCCTGTCCTCTGGCGTAAGCCAACTTATAATAATCTTCTTCAGTAATCACTCCGGCAGCCCAAAGCGCGGTCAGTTCACCGAAACTGTGGCCTGCGGAAAAATCGGTTTCAAGTCCTGCGTCACGCATAATCCGGAACAATCCGGCGCTGATTCCACCAATTGCGGGCTGTGCGATTTCAGTACGCTGAAGTTGGGCGTTTTGTGCTTCAAGTTTTTCTTCATCAAAAACCGCAATCGGAAATACTAATGCGGATAAAGGCTTGGGACTGGCAGCGGATTTTTCGGACTTTTCAGTAAGAAGTTTGTCCAGCGCACTATAAGGGCCTGTCATTGAAGGAAAGTTGAGAAACAATTCCTTGCCCATGTTCATGTATTGTGAACCCTGTCCGGAAAAAAGCGCGACCACTTTCCCTTTGGTCTCCAATGCCTGTTGACGATAGGCGATTCCTTTGACGTTCCATGCGGTTTTGACCGTTTTGCTTTCAAGAGTTGAGATCGCCTGTCCGAGCAATTCCACCGTGTTTGCTAAAGATTCTGTTACAAATCCCAAACGTGCGTGTTTTTTCGGAATCGAATTTTCGCGCGAACTTTCAAGCAATTTTCGATGACGCTCATCGGCACCTACTGTCTCCAATTCCGCAAGTAGGTTGTTGCAGACAGTGTCCAATTCTTTTGGTGTAGCAGCTGACAAAAATACTATTGCAGGAGTTTTATGCATCCGGAATGCGCCGGAATGAGTAGCCTGAAATTCCTCTAAAACGTAATGAAAATTTGTACCGCCAAATCCAAAAGCGCTAACGCCCGCACGTCTCTGTTCTCCATCGGTGATCCATGGACGCGCTTCCGTATTGAGATAAAATGGAGTTTTTTCGATACCAAGTTTTTCACTCGGACGTTCAATATTGATTGTAGGAGGAAGGATTTTGTGGTGCAGCGCAAGTGTGGTTTTGATCAAACCGGCAATTCCGGCGGCAGCTTTTGTGTGTCCAATTTGGGACTTTATACTGCCGAGAGCAATGTGCTGAAAATCGGGATAGCCGGAATTTTCCGGAATGTCTTCAGTAAAAACCTCTTTTAAACCATCAAATTCCGCGGCGTCTCCTGCTGCGGTTCCTGTTCCATGTGCTTCCAGCAATCCTATACTCAACCGGTCAATATCTGCGTCGGCATAAGCCTTGCGCAACGCTTTGGCCTGACCACCGGAACGAGGGGCATAAATGCTTTTGAATTTTCCATCGCTTGATGTACCGATTCCTTTTACAATGGCATAAATTCGATCTCCGTCACGCTCGGCATCTTCCAAACGTTTGAGGACAACCATTCCCATTCCTTCACCAATCATTACACCGCCCGAATTTTCATCGAAAGGTCTTGGATTTTGGCCTTTGGTGAAAGCCGGTGTTTTACTGAAACACATGTACATCAAGGGAGAGTTGTCTGCGTCCACTCCACCTGCGATCATCATATCCGCGCGATATTCCAGCAAGTCGCTAATCGCCATTTTCATGGCACTCAAGGAGCTGGCACAAGCCGCGTCAACAGTACAGTTTGTACCACCCAGGTTCAAACGATTTGCGATGCGTCCGGCAATGACATTTCCAAGCAAGCCCGGAAATGAGTTTTCCTCCCAGCGCACATAGGCTTTTTTTATTTTTTCAATAATTTTCCCGGTGTCGCTTGCAGAAATTCCGCTGCGCTTTAAAACTTTTTCCCAAACAGGATATTGCAGCCGTGAAATCAGCGAACCCAAAAGTTTCATTCCGGCTGTTACACCAAGAATCACGCCTGTCCCGTCCAGGACTTCATCGCTTGTTTCTCCGTAACCGGCGTCTTCCATCGCGGATTTCGCAACCAGCAAACCCAAAAGTTGAGTAACGTCCGTCACCTCGAGAATGTTGGGCGGAATACCAAACTCCAACGGATTGAAATCAATATCAGGTAAAAAACCACCTCGCTTGCAATACGTCTTGTCCGGAGTTGTAGCATCAAGATCATAGTAATCTTCAATATTCCAGCGGGACTCTGGGACATCGATGATGCTGTCAATTTTGTTGACTATATTGTCCCAGTATTGATGCAAATTTGGGGCGTCCGGAAACAACGCAGACATGCCGACAATCGCAATTGGACGATTGCACATACGTGCATTCAACTTGCTTTCTGATTCAGTCTTTAGGGAAGTTTTGCTAGTCATGCGTTTTCAGAGCTGTCTTATAATTGGAATATTGTGGATTTTGTGGCAGCAAAGATTTTTGCCCCAGAATGTGATATGACAGGAGGAAGATTTGACGCAAAATTTCATACACACTTTCAAGCTTAATGGCGAAAAAAGCTTAGCTAAATTGCGTAAGCCTTTAATAATAACGTTAAAAACCCCATGTTGCAAGTTCTTCCTGATTAGAGGCTGAAAAATTTTGCAAAAACAAAAAAATCTTGAACCTTTGAACAAATTCCTTTAATTTTAGTTTACTATCAGATGCTGATTATGTTCCCCAATAGCTCAGTTGGTAGAGCAGATGACTGTTAATCATCGGGTCGCTGGTTCGAGTCCGGCTTGGGGAGCCAGCAAAATCAGATACATACACTGATTTCTTAAGGCATTAATTTTTGCCTTTGCACCGAAAAAGTTCCTTTAGTTCAGGAAATTCTTTCCTTTGCTTCCTGAGAAAAATCCCTCCGTTTCCTTACAGAAAAGATTCACCACCACCTGCCTACACAATTCTTGTAAAATAAACCGTATTGTTATACCTTTGATTCTCCTAAACTTAAAAATACACTTGGCAGATTGAGAGTAGTTGACTTTCGTAATGCATAATAAGTTGCCGAGTTGGTGACTAAAATACACGATATTTGTTTGCGAATAAAGGTTAAAGATGACTGCAAAGCAAATATGCAGGCAAGTACATAAATTTAAAAAAAGAGTGTTTCATGAAAGCCAACCTACTTTCAAAAATAAGTGATCAGCAAGTTGCGACTTTTTATAAGGATGGGGTAGTGATTCTACGTAATTGTTTTGATGCTGAGTGGATAAGTTTGTTAAAAAAAGGAATCTCTAAAAATCTCTCTGAACCCGGCGAACGCTCACGTATTTGGGATAGAAACAGGAATGGGGGTTTTACTCTCTATGATTCAGATAATTGGCGTAGAATTAAAGAGTACGAGAAATTTGTTTTTGAAAGCTCGACCGGGGAAATTGCGGCAAGACTGTTGAATTCCAGGAAAGTGAATTTCTTTTTTGAAGCCATTTTTGTCCGCTCAGCAGGAGTTCAATTTTCAACTCCATGGCACCAGGACGAACCATTCTGGTCAGTAGAAGGATTTGACACAGTGAGTATCTGGATGCCTTTGGTTGATGTTGGAAAACGAAGTGCATTAGCTTTTGTACCGGGATCTCACCACTGGCC
>JAESQU010000149.1 GCA_016764995.1 SAR324 cluster bacterium
AACAATCCAGCCTTTGGAGCGCTCAACGGCACGGCTCCATGATTTCATTTTTTGATTAGCATCATCTCTGGATCTGTTTGCCGAGAATGTTTTCTCTTCCTGCCAGAGCTTCCGGATTTCGGTTTGATTCTTCCAAACCCCGACTGCCAATCCGGCCAAAAATGCGGCTCCCATTGCAGTCGTTTCAAGAATTTTTGGACGAGTAACTTTGAGTCCCAAAAGATCAGCCTGAAACTGACAGAGAAAATCATTGGCCGCGGCTCCGCCGTCGATGCGAAGTTCCTTGAGTTCAACTCCGGTATCCTTGGCAATGCTGCGGAGAATTTCCGCAGATTGATACGCAATTGCTTCCAGCGAAGCCCGGACAATGTGATTCCGGTTTGTGTCACGAGTCAGTCCGAGGATGGTTCCGCGTGCATAAGGATCCCAGTGCGGTGCACCCAAACCGACAAAAGCCGGAACTATAAAAACTCCTCCGGAATCCGCAACTGATTCGGCCATGGCTTGAGTTTCGGATGCATCCTCAAAAAGCTGCAAACCGTCCCGCAGCCACTGTATTAAAGCACCGGCGATGAAAACGGAACCTTCAAGCGCATAAGTTACTTCGCTGTAAGGCTCGCTTCCAATTTGCCAGGCAATGGTGGTCAACAATCCATGTTTGGAAAACACCATTTCCGAACCGGTGTTGGAAATCATAAAGCAACCCGTACCGTAAGTATTTTTGGCCATTCCCGGTTCAAAACAGGCTTGTCCAAACAGGGCCGCCTGCTGATCTCCGGCGACACCCGCAATGGGCGCCTCTCCTCCAAACAGTTCCGGATTTACCATGGCAATCACACCGCTTGATGGTTTAACTTCCGGTAGAGTTTCAGGTGGAATTCCAAAGCGCGTGAGAATTTCCTCGTCCCATTCACAAGTTTTGATATTGAAAACAAGTGTCCGCGAAGCATTGCTGATTTCCGTCGCGTGAACTCTCCCGCCCGTCAATTTCCAGATCAGCCAGGAATCAACCGTGCCGAAACAGAGCTTCCCCTGATCCGCCAGTTTTCTAGCTTCAGGAACATTTTCCAAAATCCAGCGCATTTTGGTTCCGGAAAAATATGGATCCGTTACCAAACCGGTACGCTTTCTCAAAAGTTTGTCAAAGCCTTCCGCCTTCAATTCCTCACAAAAATCAGCGGTACGCCGGCATTGCCAGTTGATCGCCGGACCAAGTGCTTCTCCGGTTTCGCGGTTCCAGGCAATCGTGCTTTCACGTTGATTGGTAATACCGACACCGCTTATGTCCTTCATCGTCAGTTGCGCTTTAGCCAAAGCCGCTTCGATGGTTTGACGCTGGCTGTTCCAGATGTCTTCCGGAACTTGTTCCACCCATCCGGATTGCGGATATTGACATTCCAAAGCAGCGTTTGCTTCAGCTACAATTTTTCCGCTTTCGTCAAACAGAATGGTACGTGAACTGGTGGTGCCCTGATCAAGAGCCATGATAATTTGTGTCATCTCAGACTTCTTTTTTAAACTGTTGATTGAAGCAGGACAATTGCCTGCGCCGCAATTCCTTCTTCAATGCCGATTAGCCCAAGCCGCTCAGTTGTTGTGGCTTTGATTGAAACTTGGTCCGTCTTAAGCTTGAGCGCCACAGCCAAATTTGTTCGCATTTCCAAAATGTGTGGACTCATTTTCGGTTTTTCCGCCATGATGATGCTGTCGAGATTTACACAGACAAAACCTTTTTCCGCAGCTAAAGCGTTTACATGGCTGAGAAGTTTCAGACTGTCTGCGCCTTTATACTTAGAATCTGTGTCCGGAAAATGCTGACCGATGTCGCCCAGCGCGAGCGCACCGAGAATTGCGTCCATCACCGCGTGAACAAGAACATCCGCGTCTGAATGTCCTCGAAGACCTTTAGGGTGAGGAATATCAACGCCCCCAATTATCAGCGGTCGATCTGCTACAAGTGCATGTACATCAAAACCTATTCCTGTTCTATACATTTTCTACAGCTGTTGTCTGCTAATTGAAAAAATAAAAATCGATTATGGATTATACCATTCTACAAATAAAATAGAAATATGCTTGACTTTGATACAACTAATTTGTTATAAAGGAAGGTTAAGATTCAATAAAATTTGACAAAAAAAGGTAGCTGGATATGGATTTCAAACAAGCCATCATAGACAATGCATGGGGTGGAATCAGCATGGATTACGGTTTGCTGCATTTGCAGTTGGCCACTCCTACAGCTGTGCTGATCATACTTTTTATTATGATTGTTATGTTGAACAAACTTTTTTTTCAGCCTGTTTTACGAACTCTCGATAACCGTAAAGAAGTGATTGACAAAAGCCAAAAACGGGTGATTCAGGTAAATGAGGAGCTTGAAAGCCTCAAACAGGATTTCCAACAAAAACTGGATACAGTCCGGACTGAGGTACTCCAAATCGGTAACGTGGGGCATGAAAAAGGGATAGCTACCCGGCAGGACATGATAACTGCGGAACGAGATGAATTACATAATGAACATGAAAAAAATATCTCTGCACTGCAAAGTGAAATCGAATCCGCCAAAATTTATTTTGCAAAACTGAATCAGGAATTATCTGCTTCCATCAGTAAACAGTTGTTGAGTTAAAGTTAGATGCCGCCATGTCCGCGGCAAACGGTTTCCACTTAACTGTTATTCTCACTTATTTGTACAAGACATATCCCACTGCATATATCAATTGTGCTGAATAAAATGTTTCAGAAACAAAACATGTTGCGACTTTTCACCTTAATCCTGTTTATCTCTTGCTGGAGTACGGCACTCTATGCCGCAGCAGGAGAAGACGCTGGTTCTCCTTTATTGGATTTTGTTTGGAAGGTTGTCAATGTCGTCGTTCTGGTGGCCATTATATACAAATTTGCAAAGACGCCTGTGGCCGCTGCACTCGGAAGTACTGCCGAATCCGCAAAGCAAGTCCTGGATGATGCAAGAAAATTGGAAGAAAATATTATTGCGGACTTGAGTAAAATGCGCACAAAAATTTCTGAGCTTGAAAAGGAAGCAAAGGAAATGGTAGCGTCCGCAAAAAAAGACGCCGAAGACGCAAAAGCACGGATTATTGAAGAAGGAAAACAGGAAATTCAACGGATGAAGGAACAAGCCAGCTTTGCCCTGAAACAGGAACACAGAAAAGCTGAGGATGATTTACGCCGCTGGATTGCCGAAGAAAGTGTTAAATTGGCAGAAGGCGAATTGAAAAAGGAAATGAATCAAAATCGGCAAAAAAAATTGGTGAACACTTTTATGGATCAACTAAATCAGCCTGAAGGGGTCGCGTGAGTCAGGGAGTTATTGCTCGGCGTTATGCCAAGGCTTTGATCAATTTGGCGGAAAAAGGGAATGACCTTGAAAATACAGGCGAACATTTGTCAAAAATGGCAGAAGTTTATACGGATTCCGCAGAATTGAGAGAAGTCCTTTCGGACACAAAAATTTCTACAGAACTGAAACAGAATGTTCTCAAAGCAATTTTAGGCAAAATAAATGCGCCTGCCCTCGTTGACACATTCTGCCGCTACCTTTTGGCAAAGCGCAGAATAATTCTTCTTCCAAGTATAGAAAGCGCTTTTAATTTGTTATTACAGGAAAAACTGGGCCGCATTGAGGCTCGGGTAACCGTGGCACACGAGTTACCAAAAGCGACTGTTGATAAACTGGAACAATCCATTTCAAAATATTCCGGTAAAGAAGTTGCAATCAGTATTACCATCGACCCTGCCATCATAGGCGGAATCGTGACGCGTATCGGTTCCGTGGTAATTGATGGGAGTATTCACACGCAATTAAATCAGTTACGTCAAACAATTATCAGAGGCTGAGCGGTTATGAAAATCCGAGCAGAAGAAATCAGTAATATAATTCAGCAACAAGTTGAAAACTTCGACAAAAAGGCCACCAAATCAGAAGTTGGAACGGTCCTCGAAGTTGGAGACGGAATTGCCCGTGTTTACGGTTTAGACAATGTCCAGGCTGGAGAGCTCGTTGAGTTTCCAGGAAACATTACAGGCATGGCCTTAAACCTCCAGGAAGATAATGTGGGTGTGGTTATTTTTGGAAGTGACCGCACAATCAAGGAAGGTGACGAGGTCAAGCGTACCGAGCGGATTGCCGAGATTCCTGTGGGCGAAGGCCTGTTAGGAAGAGTTGTGGATCCACTTGGAGTGCCGATTGACGGTAAAGGTCCTATTGCCTCCACTGAAACACGATTGATTGAAACCATTGCTCCTGGAATTGTGGACAGAAAATCTGTGCATGAACCGATGCAAACCGGACTAAAAGCGATTGACTCAATGGTTCCGATCGGTCGTGGTCAACGGGAATTGATTATCGGTGACAGACAAACCGGAAAAACCGCTATTGCCATCGACACCATCATCAATCAAAAAGGCGGTGATGTTATCTGTATTTATGTCGGTATTGGACAGAAGCGTTCTACCATGGCGCAGATAGTTCAGCGACTCGAAACCGAAGGAGCAATGGCACATACGATTGTTGTTTCTTCAACAGCTTCCGAACCGGCACCTTTACAATTTTTGGCTCCGTACGCAGGAGTGAGTATTGGTGAATATTTCCGAGATAAGGGACAGCACGTGCTCTGTGTTTTTGATGACCTCTCCAAACAAGCCGTTGCCTATCGTCAGCTTTCTTTGTTGCTGAGACGTCCGCCGGGACGTGAGGCGTATCCTGGAGATGTTTTTTATCTTCATAGCCGCTTACTGGAACGAGCCTGCAAATTGAGTGATGCGCGTGGTGCTGGTTCATTGACTGCGCTACCGATTATTGAAACGCAGGCTGGAGACGTTTCCGCATATATTCCTACTAACGTTATTTCGATCACAGATGGTCAGATTTTTCTAAGTAGTGATCTTTTCAACTCCGGAATTCGTCCGGCAATTAACGTGGGGCTTTCCGTTTCCCGTGTTGGTGGTGCCGCACAGGTGAAGGCTATGAAACAGGTTGCTGGAACATTACGTTTGGATTTGGCTCAGTACCGAGAAAAAGAAGCATTTGCACAGTTTGGCAGTGATTTGGATCTGGCAACCCAACGGCAGTTGGCACGTGGACAACGTTTGGTCGAAATTCTCAAACAACCACAGTACCAGCCGATGCCCTGGGTGGATCAGGTACTTTCCATTTTTGCGGCAACAAACGGTTATTTAGACGACCAGCCGATAAGTGCTTTGAATAAATTTGAGAAAGAGTTCTTAACTTTTATTAAAACTAAGAAGGCCGACTTGCGTAAATCCATTGAAGAAGCAAAGAAAATTGATGACGCAACAGAAGCCGAACTGAAATCCGCATTGGATGAATTCCTACAAGCTTTTTCAGTTTAACGTACCGTGAATTGATTTCGGATGGCCAGTTTAAAAGATATACGCAAACGCATAGACAGCGTTAAAAGAACACAGAAAACTACCAATGCCATGAAAATGGTGTCTGCGGCAAAGTTGCGACGTTCTGAAAATAATATTCGAGCCGCCACTCCATACGCGATCAAGCTGAAAAGTGTTGTCTCTTCACTCAGTACTCGTTTCGAAGGTGTAGAGCAAGACACAGGTTTTAGCCGACTCTTCCGCAGTAGCGGTGGGAAACGTACAGGGGTTATTCTAGTAACAAGTGATCGTGGTCTTTGCGGAGGATTTAATGCGAATCTCTCTAAAGCTTTGGCCAGACAACTGACTGCAGAAGGTGTTGAATGTGCGGAATTAGTGATTCTGGGACGCAAAGGAAACGAATTTTTCAAACGGACAAATCACAACATCCTCGCAAATCATACAGGAACTCCACCCGCAGAACAGTTGGGGCTTGTACGTGATATTGTGAGCGAGTTTACACTTCGTTTTGAGCAAGGTGAGCTTGACCAAGTTCTGCTTGCCTACAATCATTTCATCAGCGTTATTTCACAGGAGCCTGTAATTGAACAACTCCTGCCGATTAAAGCTCCTGAAGCTGAATCAGCGGATGAGCGGGAAATCATCTTTGAGCCTTCTCCAGAAGATATTTTAGAGACACTGCTGAGAAAATATGTTCAAAATCAGGTCTATGTTTCCTGGCTTGATACGATTGCAGGAGAACACGCGGCACGAATGACATCAATGGATGCGGCAACCAAGAATGCCGGCGAAATGATTGATAAATTACAGTTACATTATAATAGAAGCAGACAGGCGGCGATCACTAGCGATTTGATCGAAATAATAAGCGGCGCCGAAAGTTTATAACACAGAAAATAATTATCCACCAAACTAAGCAAAGAGGAAAAAATGAGTACAGGTAAGATCGTCCAGGTGATGGGACCCGTCGTTGACGTGGCATTTGAATCCGGTGACCTCCCTGAAATATACACAGCACTCGAAATCATACGGAAAGATGAGAGAATTATCTGTGAAGTGCAGCAGCACCTTGGAGAAAGTACCGTTCGTACTATTTCAATGGGATCAACCGATGGTCTTTCCCGTGGAATGGATGTGAAGGATTTGGGTGAACCAATTACAACACCTGTTGGAAAGGCGGTTCTGGGACGTATCATGAATGTTACAGGTGATCCTGTAGACGAAGCTGGACCAATAAATGCTGATGTACGCTGGTCAATTCACCGTGATGCTCCTCCATTCGATGAACAGGTAACAGAAGCAGAAATGCTTGTTACTGGAGTCAAGGTGATGGATTTGCTCTGCCCTTTCCTTAAAGGTGGAAAGATTGGTTTATTCGGTGGTGCAGGTGTTGGTAAAACAGTTATTATCATGGAACTCATCCGCAACATTGCCGCAGAACATGGTGGATTTTCTGTTTTCGCAGGTGTTGGTGAACGTACCCGTGAAGGAAATGACCTCTGGAACGAAATGAAAGATTCCGGAGTGCTCGACAAAACCAGTCTTGTTTACGGACAAATGAACGAGCCTCCCGGAGCGCGTGCCCGTGTTGGTTTGACAGGTTTAACTGTTGCGGAATATTTCCGTGACGAAGAAGGTGCTGACGTGCTGATGTTCATCGACAATATTTTCCGTTTTACACAGGCAGGTTCAGAAGTTTCGGCACTTCTTGGACGGATTCCTTCCGCGGTTGGTTATCAGCCGACTCTTTCCACAGAAATGGGGAATTTGCAGGAACGGATCACCTCCACCAAAAAAGGTTCAATTACTTCTGTGCAAGCAGTTTATGTTCCTGCGGACGATTTGACTGGCCCCGCTCCGGCAACCACTTTTTCGCATCTGGACGCGACAGTCGTTTTGAGTCGTGCCATTACAGAATTGGGAATTTATCCCGCAGTTGATCCACTTGATTCAACTTCACGAATTCTTGCCGCAGATATTGTAGGTGAAGAGCACTATCAGGTTGCGCACGAAGTCCAAATCTTACTCCAGCGTTACAAAGACTTGCAGGATATTATTGCAATTCTCGGTATGGATGAATTGTCCGAAGAAGACAAAGCCGTCGTCAGCCGTGCCAGAAAAGTTCAAAGATTCCTCTCTCAACCTTTCTTTGTTGCAGAAACATTTACCGGAACCGCCGGTGAATATGTGGACATCAAAGACACGATTCGCGGTTTTAAGGAAATTCTTGAAGGAAAACATGATGAACTTCCGGAACAGGCTTTCTACATGGTTGGTGCCATCGAGCAGGTGATGGAAAAAGCCAAAAAAATGAGTAACTGATGTCAAATCAACTCAATCTTGAAGTAGTCACTCCACACCGAATAGTAATGGTTGAGGATGTAGATTCAGTTACTCTGCCCGGAAGTGAAGGTGAACTCGGCATCTTGCCCGAACACATTCCGCTGTTGACAACACTGGATTCCGGTATTATGTCCTACAGCATTAGTGGAAAGACAAAATCAATTGCTGTTCACTGGGGCTATGCTCAAGTTGAAGGCAACAGTGTGAGAGTCCTCGCTGAATTGGCTGAAACCGCAACTGAAATTGACTTGGAGCGGGCAAAAAAAGCCGAAATAAATGCGAAAGAGAACCTCGTTTCCGGAGCTTCCTCGACTTCTGAATGGGAAGCTGAGGAACGTCGGCAGAACAAATATGAGAGTAAACTGAAGCGCTCAATCGTGCGTCAAAAAGTAGCTGAATCTAACTAAGCCGCCTCCAAGACTTCCTGCATTACTTCGCATTCTTTCATGAAAGAATTTTCCATTCCCAGGAACTCTCTTAGTCATTGATGTTTTGAGTTAAAACAGTACAGTTAGGAACTCGTGCTGTGACTTCAAT
>JAESQU010000150.1 GCA_016764995.1 SAR324 cluster bacterium
ATATAGACCAAACAAAGTAATTCTTTTGTTGGTTTCATACCCTGGAATCCTGAATATTCAGTTGAATTTTACGTCTGCCGCGGAATTCGTTAAAACACAAATTCACTGCCAATTGTGATGGTGGTTCCCCTGTAAAGGAGTCTACACGATTCCAGCCTATAATTTCGACATTACCGTTCAGCTGCCATTTAACATGCACTTCCTTGAGTGACATAAAAGGTGTTTTGGGAGCATTCACTGAAAATAGAGGTTCCTGATTCCCCTCACCAAAAGGCTGAAGGCGGTCTAATTGTTCCACAAACGTATTCGTTAACTCTGGAAATTCCAGAATCCCATCTAGTTGTAAATTTGGCTCCAGTGTCTCCGGGATATGCTCATGACAAAAAGCAAAAAATCGTTTGCGGAATTCAGTAAATTTTTCCGGCAGCAAACTACATCCTGCAGCCGCCGCATGTCCTCCAAAACGCAGCAGTAAATCTGAACAAGCAGAAAGCGCATCCTTCAAGTTCAGCTCTGGAATAGACCGCCCGGAGCCTTTCAATTTCTTTTCACCTGAGACTGAAACTTCTTGTTCGCTGAGTATGATCACTGGTTTATAAAAACGCTCCACCAGACGGGTTGCGACAATGCCGTTTATCCCTTCGTGGAATTCCGGTGAGGACAAAATCAAAGCTGGAAACTGCTTTTGTGTCTCCGCAAGAGCAAGAGCTGTTTCTAGCATCTCGCCTTCTTTTTCACGTCGTTCAATATTTGTGGCATCAAGTTTTTTTGCCATTTTTTCAGCATCTTGAAGATCGTTTGAAAGCAAAAAGTGAACTGCCATATCTGCATCTTCCAGACGACCTGCCGCATTCAGCAAGGGAGCAAATTGAAAACCTAATGTACGCGAAGTAATCGTTTTAACATTTTTCAATTTCTGCAGGACCTGAATTGCCAGCCTCGGTTTTTCATTCATTACCAACAGTCCGTGATGTGTCAAAATACGATTTTCATCCACCAGTGGCATCACGTCCGCCACCGTGCCTAAAGCTGCTAAATCAAGACTGTCACGCAAATTTGGTTCCGGTCTTTCAGCAGTCCACCATCCGGAGTCCCGCAGGGATTTCCGTAATGCCATAATCAACTTGAGTGCCACACCGCATCCGGAGATTTTCTTGAACGGATACTTACATTCAGGATGATTTGGATTAACCACGATTCCGGAAGGAAGCAAACTCGCATCCGCCAAATGATGGTCTGTGATTATTGTTTTTATACCTTCATCATTCAGTCTCTGAACTTCCCGGGCAGCGGTTATTCCGTTGTCCACTGTAATGACCAATTCCGGACGCATTTCCAGTAAAATATCTGTACTTGCTTCCGTCAAACCATAGCCGTGTTTTATCCGGTTCGGAATAAAAAAGTCTAAATCCAGCTTCCCGCATTTGTTTAAAAATTCCAGCATCAAAGCAGTTGCTGTGATTCCGTCTACGTCATAATCGCCTAAAATTACAATGCGCCGATTTTTTGCAATCGTCTCCTGCAAAAGAATCACCGCTTCCCGCATCTGCCGAAGTTCATAAGGATCACGGAGATTACTGAGACTCGGCATTAAAAAAGATTTAATTTCTTCATGCGTTTTGTATCCTCTGCGTAAAAGAATTTCTGCCACCAGCGGATTTGTTTTCCATTCGCTGCACAATTGTTTTACCTGCTCAGGATCAGCTGTTGATGAGTCATACCATTGTTTTTGTGGCAACATCAATTTTTCTGCTCCCGTTTCTTTTTTTTGAAACCGCGTGTTGGCTTTGGAGGTTGAGGTTCAGGCATTTTCCAAACTATTTTTTCCGGAAGCACCTTTTCACTTTCGAGATAATTGTACATCTTCAAGCAAATCCAGGCATCAGTCGCGGCATAAAGACATTGACTTGAGTTAAAATCCGAACGCTCCCAATTAGTTAATTGTTCTTTTTTAGAAATCCTGACACCGAAGAATATAGCCGCGAGATTCCTTAAGCCGCAAGTCACAATCCCCAGGTCACTCCCGATGTTCGACAATTCGACAAAACCTTCCGCATCAAATTTACGCAATTTTCGGAGTGCTCTAATATCATCCAAAATAGCAACTCCAACTTTTAAAATATCCGGATCTGCCAACAAAGAAACCAATTCCGCCTGAAATCCCAGATAATTTAAACGAAACAAAAACGCTTTTTTTGGTGTTGATAACTGCAAAAGTGAAACAGTGTGCTGCTCGCCTTTTTTGAAGGTCGGTCGTGTTTCTGTATCAAAGCCCAAAACTGACTCACGACGTAAAATTTTAATTGCGGCATTTACATCTTTGCTTTCAGTGATTAACTTGATTTCACCTTCAAATGCCATAATCGGCAGAGTCCTGATGTGTTCCTTGCTCAGTCTTTCCGGAAAACGCGGATCTGTTTCGTAAACGGCTTCTTCTCCAGAATTTAGTCCGGATTGATGGGGCGATTCTGTTTCTGCTGAAGCGGAATTAGTTTGCAAATCTTGTCTATGCATTGCGACAATTAAGGTTCATGGATTTTCGGTTGTGAATGTTTCCGGTTCGGCAGATGATTCTCCGGACTCCAGTTGATTGTTGATGGTAGCATACTCTGCCAATGCTTGTTCAATCGTTTCCCATGAGAAACCACGCTGGTACAGTTTTTTGCTTAATGCCGCAGGTGTTTGTTTTTTTCCGTTTTTATGCAACTGTTCCAGGCACAAGACTGCTTTTTTCAGCCATAGTTCATGACTAGCAAGTTTGCTCAAAATTGTCTGAGACAGTTCGCGTGAGATGCCGCGAATTTGAAGATCCTGTAAAATCCTGAAAGGGCCATGTGGATTGTTCGCGAGTTTTGATTCCACAAAACGATTGGTAAAACGCTCGTCACTTTGAAAATCACGCTTCTGCATTTCCAGCAAACAACGCTCAATCAGAGGAGGGACATCACTTGTAACTGATTTATAAAAACGTTGTTGCAACTTTCTGCGTAATTCAAAAGCGGAATGCTCACGCACCGCGAGGAAACTTAGCATTTTGTTTCGGATTGTTGTGTAGCAGGCTTCTTGCTCTAATAATTCCAGCTGTTCGTCCGTGAGCGCTTTATCTTTTGGCTGCCCCAAACCGGTCCATATTTCAGCAGCCAATTTCAGCTCTCGCTTATCACTCAACTTAAGTGTCACTGTGCCGTCATAAGAAAAATGAGCAGCTTCTACACTCACATAATTTTGATTTTCAACTAACTCCAATATTTCCTGTCTCCATGCGATTCCGCCCACGAAACCACCGTGACGAAAATCCGGAAGTTTTTACGCAACTGGTAAAAACCAATCCGTACGTGGCTCGTGTTTACGATTATCCTGAACTGCTAATTCCGCATCCTAATCCTGAAAATTTTCAGCAACTCTGGGACAGTAAAAAAAATGGTTGTCCTTTACCATCCGGAAAAGTCCATCTGGAAATTGGCTGCGGCTCCGGTCGTTACCTGATCGAATGGGCACTGGAAAATCCACACGACTCTTTCATCGGCCTTGAATTGCGCTACAAACGACTTGTACTCGCGGCCAAAAAAATGAAACAGCAAAACCTGCAAAATATCCTTTTGATGCGCGAACGTGGCGAATTCTTGGCAGAATATTTTCAGCACAACAGTATCGATTGTTTGCACATTAATTTTCCTGACCCATGGTCAAAAAAAGCACGACGCAAGCATCGAATCCTCAGCGCCGATTTTCTAAACAAAATGCATCCGTTTTTCCGTTCCAAGGGTGAACTGCGTTTTAAAACGGATCATCTCGAATATTTTGAAAGCGTTACGGAAATCCTCAAGAAACTTAAAACCTACTCGATTGTTGAACACACCACCGATCTGCACCAGAGCAGTTACAACGAAAACAATATTCTGACCGAGTTTGAAATGTTATTCAAGTCGAAGGGCAACCCACCGATCGGGTTTTTACGTGCCGTAATCCAATAAAATTTTTCATGCATAAAAATCGAATATTAATCTTTTATTTCATCCTACTAAAATTAGCCCCATTTTAAGAATGCAATTTACTGTTTTTGCATTATTTTTATTTCAATTTTATGCTTCCTAAAAGCTCATTCAAAGATAGACAGCAACAATTTGATTTCAAAGCCGTACGGGATATTTTGCTGAAATTTAATGTTTTAGCAATAAGAGACTACTTGGAGAATGTCATTTTGTATGTTAGCATAAATCATTGCAAATTAGCTTTTTTTGCTTTTAATAAAAAGGGCGGATTATCCTAATTTGCCCGGATCATTTCCTTTGACATCGGCATTTTTTCTACATTTTGGATTCCTAAAGTTAATATGACTTCTCGTGTGATGGTAATGGGAGTGGGTGCTTTTGCACATTCGGTACAGGCCATTCTGCAAGAAGATGGCGCTGAAACTTCCTGCTATCTGACACGGCCGTATGGACACTACGGTCCCTCCGTTCTAGGCCAGACATGGAGTTCTGAAAAACATCCTTCTCCTTTGCCTTTGATTGAGAAATTTCAACCAGATTTGATAATTCCGCAAGCAGTAGCCTGGGCGGAACAACCCTGGGCTGCCGATTTGGTCAAGCAAGGTTGGCCAATTTTTAGTCCTGTTAGTGATGCCATGCGTATCGAAATCTCACGGCAGGAGTCTTCCGAATTGTGCAGACAATACGGAATTCCTGTGCCAGTTTTTCACCATGTGCAGAATCGACTGGAAGCCCGTAAACTTATGCGGAATGACCCGCGGCCTTACGTTTTGAAAAATCCGATCTGCTCGCCGTTCAGTCCAATCCACGCCATTATCTGTGAAAGTGAGACCGATACGCTTGGGTGGATCGAGCGCGTGGATTATGCGGAAGGTTTGTTTTTACAGGAGTATCTTGGAACAGAAGAAGCCGGACATTTCGTTTTTATCAGTGGCGGTGAAATCAGCAGTTTAGTAACAAATCAGGAATTCAAACGTGCTTTTACAGGCGATATGGGTCCGCTCGCCGGCGCCCCGCTGGCCGGAATTGTTGAACAGGATCCGCATGATAAATATGGTTTAGCACGAGAACTGATTCATCCGCTCAAACCGTGGTTTGAAAAAACCGGTTATACCGGACCCCTCCAAGTCACAGCAATTCGTAGAGACGGAGTCTGGCACGCGATTGAATATAACATTCGTTTGGGAGTAACTACTAACGCGCTTCTATTGAGGATGTTAAAAAATCCGGTTGACGTCCTTTTGGACGTAGTCGAAAATAAAACGCCAGTTCTTGAATGGCATCCGGAAAAAAAATTTGGCTGCACACTAACTTTGGCAGGCTACGGATATCCATACGTGGTGCCTTCTGTACCAAAATTACCGGTAGAAGTTTCAGCGCCGCTTGAGTGTGATTTATGGTGGAATGAAGTTGATGAAGAGAGCGGTCAGCTTTATATGGCAAATCACAAGAATTTTGAAATGGGACACCGAATTGCGGATGTTAATGCATGTGCTCCTTCCATGGATTCCGCGGTTAAGTTAATTGAGAAAGAAATTCGCAAACTGCGTTGTTTGGGAAGTTATTATCGACTGGATCTAAAAGAACTTTCTCAGAAATATCTGTCTCTTTTGTCTTCAGAGATAAATCCTCAACAATAAACATGACCTACACACTTCCATCAACAGAAGAAAAATCCAGCTATGTTGAAGCAAAGTTTGATGAAATCGCACAAAAATATGATCGATTTAATGATGTCATCACATTTGGTATGCACCGCTACTGGAAAAGGTTCGTTGTACGGCAAGCTGGACTTAGACCAGATGAAGAATGTTTGGATTTATGCTGCGGAACAGGAGACATTTCGCGTGAAGTATTGCGCCAGCATCCGGAATGCAAAGTGACCGGACTCGATTTTTCCGCAGAAATGCTTAAAATCGCTGAATCCAAAAACAAACCAAATTCCCGCATTCAGTATTTGCAGGGTGACGCCATGAATATTCCGTTTCCGGATGCAAATTTTGATGCAGTTACAATAGGATATGGCCTGCGTAATGTTCCGGACATTAATGGTTGTCTGCAGGAGATATTGCGTGTACTAAAACCTGGCGGAGTTTTGGTCAGCCTTGACGTTGGGAAAGTTCGTTTGCCAATAATTGCTGAACTTAATAACTTTTATTTTTTTCGTATTGTGCCTTTGATTGGAAATATGCTGATGCCGGGACAGGAAATGTTTCAGTATCTGCCGCATTCTTCTGTTGAATATCCGAATCAGGAATTACTGAAACGTATGATGCTTGAGATAGGATTCAAGCAGGCCGAAATTCACGATTTTGTTTTTGGGGCTTCCACTGTTCATGTTGCATACAAAAAAGCTAACATTTGATCATAACCGCTAGCAGTGAAACCAAAAATATACAAATCGCTTGAAGAAGCCCGTTGTGTACTCTTAAAACAGGTCAAAAAATTTGTTGCGTCCAAGCAGAAGTACGATAAGGAAAAGTTAAAAATAGTACGGCTGGAAGTAGTTTTAGAAAAAGCTCATCCACTGGAATGGTTAACTCTTCAGGATTGTCCGCGCAAAATATTTTGGGGAAATCGTAGTCAAAAAGAACAGTATGCGGGAATTGGTACCGCACTTGAGGTAAAGGATGGCAAAGACGGTTACGAAAAAATTTTACTGACTGTAACTGAGTATTTGCGGAAATCACCGAAAACCGTTCGCTTTTTCGGAGGAATGCGCTTTGACTCAAAAGCAGTAACTTCGCCAGAATGGCAGGATTGGGGTACGGCACATTTTACTTTGCCGATGATCGAATTAAGCCTTGTCGATCAAACTCCAACTCTGGCCTGCCATATTATTATAGGAAAGGATACTCAGGCAAAACTGGAAATCCTGCAAACAATGCTGGAGTCTGTACGAGTTGAAGACATCTCCATTCCAGACAGTCCTTTGATTCGACTGGAACGTCATGACCTTCCGGAATATCGTCAATGGTGCGACTTGGTTGAACAAGGGCTCAAAAACATTTCTTCAGGAAAATTAAACAAAGTTGTCTTGGCTCGATCAGCTGTTTTCAGTTTGGCGCGTGACTATGATCCAACCGAACTTTTGCTTCAATTACGGCGTCAGGCGCCGCAAGCTTTTCATTTTTGTTTTCAGCTTGCACCACATCAAGCATTTTTAGGAATAACACCGGAATTACTTTACAGACGATCCGGAAGAAAAATTGAAAGTGAAGCGATTGCCAGCACCCGTCCTCGTGGACAAACGCATGAGGAAGATGAACGATTGGCCGCGGAACTGCGTGAAAGTGAAAAAGAGCAACGCGAACACTTAATGGTTCTGGAGCGAATGGAACGGTTACTTCAGCAATTTTGCCGTAAAACTGAACGCTTAAGCTATTTGGAACTCCTAGGTTTAAAACATGTCCAACATTTGCAGAGTAGGGTGCAGGGGATATTACAAGCGGATATCAGTGATTCAGATTTGTTGCCGTCTTTTCACCCGACACCTGCTGTTTCAGGAACACCTGATCCGGAAGCACGAGCCCTTATCCGGAAACTTGAACCATTTGACCGTGGATGGTATGCCGGACCCGTTGGCTGGATCAGCAGTAGTCAGGCAGAATTTGCCGTTGGAATTCGATCCGGATTATTGTGCGGGCGCACTTTAAGAATCTACACCGGAGCGGGAATTGTAGATGGCTCGGTTCCTGAAGAAGAATGGAGAGAGATTGAAGACAAACTTCAAAGTTGGCAATATTTATTGGGGAGAACGTGAACTGGAATGAGCGTTGGGGAGAATTGATTGTTGAGGAATTAGTGCGGCATAATACGGAATGTTTTTGCATTTCTCCGGGATCGCGCTCAACACCTCTTACTGTCGCAGTCGCAAAAAATCCGCGTGCAAAATCTGTTATTTTTTACGATGAACGTGCTGCTGCTTATTACGCCCTCGGCCATGCTCGCGCGACTGGACGTCCCGCAGTCGTGATTTGCACCTCCGGAACTGCCGCGGCAAATTATTTGCCCGCGGTTATCGAAGCCTCAGTCGAGCAAATTCCATTGCTGGTGCTCACAGCAGATCGACCGCCGGAACTTCTTGACACCGGTGCAAATCAAGCCATAAACCAAACCTTCCTTTTTGGCACACACGTCCGCTGGTTTTTTGATCCCGGATGTCCCGGCGCAGAATTCACAGCCGAAGCTTTACTTTCCACCATAGACCATGCCATTTCCAAAACTTGCCATCCTTTGTACGGACCGGTACACCTGAATTTGCCATTCCGGGAACCTTTTTTCGAAAATGCTGCAAACGAAAAAAATTTCGAAATTAAGCATATTACGGAAAAAAAGACATACGTCAGAAATACTTCTTTCAGAAAAATCCTGCCAAACCAAGAAATAAAAGATTTATTAAAAAACTGTCCTGAGTCAGGAATTTTGAGTATTGGACGAGTTCCGCCAGACTCACTCGATTCTCTCAGAAAACTTGCGGAAGAGTTAGCATGGCCGGTGTTTGCGGATGTCACGTCCGGACTTCGTCTCGGTAATAATTGTCCAAACCGGATTACTTACTATGATCAGTTATTACTCGAAGATCTAGCAGCAAAATGGGAAATTGACGCAGTTTGGCACATCGGCTTTCCACCAACATCAAAACGCTGGCTCACACGCTGGGGAAAAAATCCGGCAACTCAAATGGTCTGGATTTCAGACCATGCTGAACGTCATGATCAATCCCACAAATTTCGCTGGAAAATTGAAGCTGAAATCTCAGAATTTTGTGATCAAGTTGTAACCGAATTACAATTGGAAAAAAGAACCAAAATTATTCCTGCAAAAACGCAAAAATGGCTCCAGGCATCAGCAAAAGTTGAATCGTTGCTGGAGCAGCATTTTCAAGCAGATGCTGAAAAAAAGGAGATTGATGATTTTACTTTAACACGCAGGCTGACTGAAATAATTCCTGAAACTCATGGATTCTTCATCGGAAACAGCATTCCTGTCCGGGCAGTAGATATGCTTGGTTCCGGAAAAGGTGCTGATATCCCAATTGCTCTCAATCGTGGTGCAAGCGGAATTGACGGTCTCATCGCCTCCGCCTGCGGTTACTCTTGCGGTCTGCATCGTCCTGTCACCTTGTTGATTGGTGACCTGTCGGCTCTACATGATCTAAATTCATTTAAACTGCTTGCCGATTCTCCTGAACCGATTTTACTGGTATTACTCAATAACCACGGAGGTGGTGTTTTTTCACTCCTGCCTATAGTAAGGCAAACTGAAATTTTTGAACCTTTTTTCGGCACGCCTCACCACTTTGACTTCCGGCCAGTTGCTGAAATGTTCGGCCTGAATTATTCTAGACCAAATTCGATCAATGATTTTGTAAAAATTTATACAAAAGCTGTTCAAGAAAAAAAATCTGCTGTTATAGAAATTTTTACGGAACGGACAAAAAATCCACAACAACTTGAGTCTTTACGTCAAAAACTCATGAAATGTGCATTTGAATCTTCTTAAGATCAACGTTATACTTTAACATTTGTTAATAAATTTGTTTGATCGATTTTTCAATTTATAATTTCAGAATTAAATTTTACTTTTTAAGTTCTAAACACACTTGTTTCCCAAAAATATATGCAGACTCGTTATGACTTGCCCTTGATCGGAGCAACCTTATTTTTGCTCTCCTGGGGTACAGTAATGATCTACAGCACAGGCGGCGTTTATGCGGATCTTCAATACAATGACGGTCAGTATTTTTTGTACAGGCACCTGATACACATGCTGGTTGGGCTTGCCGTAATGGGAGTTGCACTGATAGTTAACTATCACAAATGGCAGCAGTATTCTATTTGGTTCATGCTGGGCATGTTGGTTTTGCTAATCCTTGTTTTGATTCCTGAAATAGGACACGAGGTTAAAGGAGGTAGACGTTGGCTTCGGCTAGGTTCATTTAGTTTGCAGCCTGCAGAATTACTGAAAGTCGTTTTGATAATTTATGTGGCTTCCTATCTGGAACGAAAACAAGAATTATTGGCTTCGTTTTTCCGAGGCTTAACACCTAATTTCATTGTTACAGGAATTTACCTTTTTCTAGTTCTGCTGCAACCGGACTTTGGCACAGTGGTTTTGATTGCAACCACTGTCTTACTGATGCTCTACGTTGGAGGTGGACGACCGATACATATTGCCACCAGTCTGCTAGGGGTGGGAATTATAGGAGGGCTGCTGATTGCTTCACATACCTACCGAGTAAGGCGGATGCTGGCTTTTTTGAATCCTTGGGATGATCCACAAAATTCCGGATTCCAAATTATTCAATCATTCATTGCACTTGGAACAGGAGGTTGGCTTGGCAAAGGTCTTGGTGAGAGCCTGCAGAAACGACTTTTCCTGCCGGACGCACACACCGATTTTATTTTTGCCATCATTGGAGAAGAATTAGGATTTTTGTGGATTTGCGTGTTGATTATTCTGTTTACGGTTTTTATTTGGCGTGGTTACTGGATTGCCTGGAATGCCCAAGATGCGTTTGGAAAATACTTGGCTTTTGGTGCAACAACTATTATCAGCCTGCAAATCCTGCTCAATCTTTTTGTCGTCGTAGGCCTTCTCCCTACCAAAGGCATACCCCTTCCTTTCATCAGTTACGGCGGCACATCTCTTGTAGTCGCCATGTTTTTAACCGGTCTTTTACTCAATATCAGCTGCAGTCTGCGTACAACAGAAGTGAAGTTGGAAAATGATTTGTCCTCTCGTGTCAAAACCGCGAACAATGAGTAATTTTTTCCCATTTAGGTCATTCCGGAAGTTTCTGTCTTTTAAGTTCCGGACTTCCACTCTGGCAACTTTTGTGCGAACGCTCCTGCTTTTTTCACTTATTTCCTCTACTACATCAACTTTATTTCAAGCACCTTCCGGAATCTATTTTTCAGTACCGGCTTTTGCGCAAAGCTCCGGTGGGCAAGCAAATCCTGAAGAAAGCCATCGCCTGGAAAATTTTATAATCAGCTCCGAAGGGCGTGATGACTGGACTCGCCTGATGTTGGCCATTCTTAACAGCATGCCTGCAGTTGAGCGAGTTTTGGCCCAGGGTGTGAGCATAAACATACGTGGCACCGAGAAATTTCACGGCGTAACACCACTTATGTTTGCATCCGGAATTGGAGCGCAAGAAATAGTAAAATTGCTTGTAGGAAAAGGCGCTCGTCTGAATGATACAGACACACAAGGTAAAACAGCTTTGAGTCAGGCAGCTTATCAAGGACACCTCGACACCGTCCGGTTTTTACTCCAGCAAGGTGCAAATCCGAATGCTGAAACAAAACAAAAATGGACTGCCTTAATGTTTGCCGCACACAAAGGACAGTTTGAGGTCCTAAAAGTATTGTTGAAACATGGAGCACGAGCTGACTTCCAAAATGAATTGGGAATGTCATCAACTATGTATGCAGCTCAAAATGGACATTTCGAAATTGTTCTGTTCTTACTTCAACGTGGTGCCAAGGTAGATTTAACCTCTCTCAATGGATCAACCGCTTTAATTTGGGCAATCAGATCAGGACATGAAAAAATTGCTGAATTGCTGCTTGAGGCAGGTGCAGACACAAACTTGTTGGAGAGTGAGTTTCAAAGATCACCTCTGTTGTTGGCAGCAATGTATGGTAGAGAATCCACTGTCCAGAAATTATTGTCTTCAGGAGCCGATATGAAGGCTGTTGACAAACAAGGAGCAAATGCTTTATTAGTGGCCTTAAGCAACAATCATTTGAAAACGGCGAATTTGTTGATCACTTTAGGGATACAAGTAAATACTCCTGATCAAAAAAAACGAACTCCTTTGATGGCCGCCATTGCTCAAGGAAGTTTGGAATTGACAAAGTTGCTGCTCCAAAAAGGAGCGGATGTAAATGCCAGGGATTTTGCTGAAAAAACTGCTTTGATGGTTGCTGCAGGTGAAGGAAATATTAAAATAGTTAAACTACTGCTTAGAGAGAAAAGTCGACTTGATTTCCGCGACAGCTATGGTCGAACTGCCTGGACTTTTGCCGCAGAACAACAGCGTCTTTCCATGGTTAATTTTCTGAGCAAAAAAGAAATTGATAATCAAGAAAATCTCTTTTTTGCCGTTTCACATGGATACCTGAAAGTAGTTAAAATTTTGATCGATATGCAGGCAAATACAGAAGTCCTGGATTCTCAAGGATGGACTCCTTTGATGTGGGCGGCTAATAACGGACATTCAAAAATAGTGTTACTACTGCTTAAAGGTGGGGCAAAAATAAACGGGAGTAATGAAACAAGTTCCACTGCAACCGGATGGACACCCCTTATGCTGGCTGCAGGAGGTGGTCATCTTGAAACAGTAAAAACTCTCATCATGAAAGGTGCATATCTAAGAGCAAAAGATCAAGACGAATGGACGGCCCTGACTTGGGCCGCTCTCAACGGATACACAAATGTTGTGAAATTATTAGCTGAAAAAGGCGCACGTATTGATGAACGTGGATCTGATGGTGCAACACCACTTATTTGGGCTGCATCTAAAGGTCACGAAAAGGTGGTGGAAGCCTTATTGATTAAAGGTGCAAATGTAAAATTAAAAGATCTTCACGGTAAAACCGCTCTTGCCCATGCAGTACTACAAGGGCATTTTTCAACAGCAAAGATTTTGATCAAATATGGGGCGGATTTAAATCAGAATTTACTATATGGGGCACGACGTGGTTACATAGAAATGGTTGAATTTTTGCTTGAAGAAAATGCGGAAATTGACCATCTGTCCGCACTAAACGAAACTCCATTGATCCTTGCCTCACAAGGTAAACATTGGGAAACAGCAAAAATACTTCTGGAGCATGGAGCAAATACTAGCTTGAAAAATTCCCAGGGACAGACACCGCTTATGTCTGCCGTTTTGACCGGAAAAGTAAAATTAGTCAAACTTCTGCTTAAGCAAGCAACATTTGATCCGCAAACTTCGGAGTTGGAAACTACTGATTTTTTAGGTAATACACCTTTAATGACATCCGCTGTCCACGGATATTTGGATATAATGGAACTTTTACTTGAGCTTGGCGCAAAAGTTGAGAGTCGAAACCGCTGGAAAGAAACCGCATTGATACTTGCGGCTTCCAAAGGTTTTCGTAAAATTATCAGTTTGCTGATACAATCCGGAGCAGATTTTCGTGCTGAGGATGTAAATGAAAAGACTGCCTTATTGAGAGCAGCACAAAATGGACATCTGTCGGTGGTTAAAATACTGCTTGCAAAAGGCGCAAATCTTCATGTTAATACTTTTGATTTAAGCGGCAAAGGCGGAACGGCCTTGATTCAAGCTGCCAGAAACGGGCATACTAAAGTTTTACCTGCATTGTTGAATGCGGGGGCCAAGATTGATGAAACTGAGATGATGTTTCACCACTCCGCTCTTATGGTTGCAGCGTTGAATGGTCATGAAAAATCAGTGGAGTTTTTGCTCGATGCGGGTGCAAACTCCACTTTGAGAAATACTTCGAATAGGCCGGCCTTATTGCTTGCGGCAACAAATAATCATCTGTCTGTTGTGATTCGAATTTTAGATGCAGAGCAAAGTGGAGACCAAACAGACTCGAACGGAAACGGAATTTGGCACTTGATGGCAATGAGTGATGTAGAATATGAGAACAGTCAAATCGCCTTCTATTCTGAGCAAAAAGAAGAAAATGCGCCAATGCTGATGCATGAACTAATTTCGCGGGGGATTATGCTGGACTCGTTAAACAACGATGGTGAAACAGCACTGATGATTGCAGTAAAACGTGGAAAGGTGAGAATCATAAAAAATTTGCTGGAATTGGGGGCATCCCGTAATATACTGACACCCGACGGCAAAAGCGCATTGACGTTTGCGGAAGCAAGCGGAAACGATGAGCTTGTAAAACTATTGCGTTGATGAATTCTTATTTTAAACCATTAACTTGAACCTAAAACCTTATTATCAACTGCCTCTGTTCCAATAACCGACAATCATTTTTTCTTCCCGTTCATGGAAATCGCCTTCAGCAATTTTTCCCTTCGCAAAACCTGCACGGAGATAATGCAATTTGGCCAGGAACTCTTCTTTTGAATCACAATGGCTCCAGCCTCTGTCACTCAGATGTACCAGCCTATCATACTCTTCCTGGGAAACTTCCACAGGC